>JAWARX010000296.1:0-3570 GCA_038893155.1 Halalkalicoccus sp. | reverse complement strand
CGAGACCGTAAGCGTGACCGTCTCCGTGCCCCCGCCCGCGATTTCGGTGGTGGTGCGGGTCTTTTCGGCCCGCGCGCCGGTGAACGCGAGCGTATCCGACGAGCGGGTGAGTTCGTCGGTCGTGACGACCGCCGTCGAGGCCCCGCCCGAGATCCCCGGCGTCGAGAGCTTCGGGACCGCGAGGCTCGCCGCCCGGAGCGCGCCGAGGTACGCGGCGGTCTGGACCGCCGCGAGCTCGGGGATGTACTCCTTTTCCATCGGCGCGATCGTGTTCGCGAACGACATCTCGAGGGCGATCGACTTCGCACCCAGCCCGCCGACCGATTCGGGGTGGGCCGCCCAGCTCAGGAACGCGCCGGTCGTGCTGTAGTCGATGGTGTCGTAGATCGTCCCGAAGTCATAGAGCGACTCGGGTAGCATCTCCTCGTTCGAGGGGAGCTCCGCACCCTCCTCGCGGACGGGATCGTAGCGCTCGGGGGCCAGCGAGATCGCCTCCATGTTCTCCTCGAGCGAGCCGATCTCGGCTTCGATCCCCTCGCCGATCGCGCGGTTGATCCGCTCGATCTCGGCGAGTCCCTCGTGATCGAACTGCCCGTTCGCGACGAGCGAGAGGACGAACTCCTCGGACCAGTGCATCCCGTGGAGGTCACAGAACAGCTCGACGTTCTCGTAGCCACGCATGTGCTGGGCGACGTCGAGGGAGTCGGGCGCGTGTTCGACCACCCGCGCGGGGACGTCGTCGTCGACCTCGCCGGGCGGGTCGTCGATGAGGTCTCGACCGTTCGGCTCGGCTGGGTAGTGAACCGGGTCGATCCAGCCGGCGGTGGGGTACTGGCGGTTGGGGTCGACCCCCGTGGCTGTCACGCGCTCGAAGTCGTTCAGCTGGCCCGGGTACTGCGGTTTGCGGACGATCCAGCCGTCGGGGTTCGCATAGAGGAACACGAGGACGGTATCGTCGAGAACGTCCTCCACTTCGGGCTCCTCGCCCGCGAGCACGCGTTCGATGAATCGGTTTCCGGCCTCGACGCCGGTTCGCTCGTCGCCGTGGATCCCGAGGACGTAGACGAGTTTCTCTTTCTCCGCAAAGCGCTCGCGGTCCTCGACGTCGTTCGTGAGTTCGGCCACCCAGACGTCCTTCGGATCCGTCTCGCCCGCCAGCAGGTCGTGGTGCCCCGGGCTGTCGCCGATCGAGCGCAGCGCGAGTCGGTCGGCGTGTTCTTCTGCGAGGTGTGTGAGGCCGGCTTCGGTCTCCTCGAATCCGACGTACTCGACCGCCTCCTCGGAGGGGGGAAAGACGTCCCCGGAGTACGCACCGAGCTTCCAGAACGGGTTCGCCCCCGGCGAGTGTTCGAGCGCGGAGACGTCCTCGACGTCGAGGACGGCATCGATCGCCGCGTCGTCGAGCCGCGCGTAGGCCGCCGGCTCCGGATCGCGGGTCTCCCTGTACGCGGCGAGTTCGAGATCGGCGAGCGCGTCGAACCCCGACCCGTCGGCGAGCCGGATCAGCGTGGGGATCTCGTAGCTGTCACGGGTGTGGTTCTGCAGGAACTCATAGAGGTCGTCGGTCTTCTCCGAGCGGTGGTCGCTGAGTGCGCTGCCCGGAAGCGAGAGCGCGCCTGCGGTCACCGCAGAGAGCCGCACGAACTGCCGTCGAGAGATCGGGGCGTCCTCGAACCGCCCGTCGTCGCTGTCGTTTGCCTGTCGTATCATTCGTCCGTTCCCCTCATCATATGAATACAGATTACTACAGAACTTTATTTTACCTGAATATCTTTGATACATCACTGCCGGCTCGATCGTCGAGGTAACTCGGCCACCGTGTGACCGTCCGCTGAGAGATCGGTATTGTGATATGCGGTGTATTGATTAGTTATTGGATCAACAGGATACTCGGAGTGGGCTACATGGAGCTACCCAGAACCAACAGACGGGACGGATCGCTGATCGGGGCGACGGCTCGCGCCGTAGGCCGGAGCTACCACCGAAGCCGGACGGTCCGCAACCGGGCTTCGATGGTCGCCCATCGAAAGCGCGCGGCCGGGCCGATCGAGCACGTTTCCGAGGCTGCGTTCGACCGGGTCCTCGATACGTACGCGAACGACGAGGCGGTGTTCGTTCACGTCGGGTTGAGCGACGTCAAACGCGCGTTCGATCGGAATCCATACGAGTTCCTGCTCGATCGGTTCGACGAGCGATTCGAGTCGGTTCTCAACCCCGGATTCACGCCCGCGTTTCGCTCCGTCGACGGCCGGGTGTACCACAAGCGACACTCGCTACCGAAGTTCGGGGCGTTCTCGCGGCTCTTCCTCGAAGACTGTGAGTACCGGACCGACGATCCGACCAACTCGATTCTCGTTCGCGGTCCGTATCGGTTCGACGACTGCGACCAGACGAACACGTGGTCGAAAGCGGGCTGTTTCGGCAAGCTAGAGCGAGAGAACGTCCGCTATCTCGACGTCGGGACCGATTTCATTCGCTCCTCACAGATCCACTACATCGAGGCCCAGCTCGACGTTCCGTACCTCGAAACCGTCGAGTACGAGGGCGTGATCTGTGACGGCGAGCGCTACCGGGAGGTTACCCACCGCTCGCACGAGTACACGATGCCCATCACCTGGAACCGCCCGAAGATCCGCGCGGACCTCGAACGCGCGGGCGTGCTGGACGCCTACGACCTGAACGGGCTGAACGTCTTCGCGTTTCGCGCACGCGACGTCCGCGAGGTGCTCGCCCCGAAGATCCTCGCGGACCCGTACTATCTGGTCACCTAAAACTCTCGGAGCCGTTCGAGCGTCGTCTCTATGTCCGTATCACAGACCGCAAGCGAGAACCCGTCGATCCGGGCGAGATCCGGCGCGTGCTCCCAGAGGTCGTTCTCGGAAAGGCCGTGGAGGACGACCGCGGTCGGCGTCGGGTTGACGACGCGCATCGCGACTAGCGGGGACTCCCCGCGGGTGACGCCGGTGAAGACGAGCGCGCGGTTCGTGCTCTGGCCGTAGAGTCGATAGAACTCCTCGCTGGACAGTCTGGTGATCGCCTCGATGCTGTCGATGACCGTGTGGCCGCTGATGCGGTCGGAGGTACCGGAGACGATCTCGGTGGCGTCGATCGCGTCGTAGAACCGCGAGAGCGGGATCGTCTCCGGATACTCCCGGAGGTCCTGGACGATGTCGCTCTCGAAGCCCGCGGAGATGACGCGGGCGTACTGTCGGATGCGATCGCCACCGCGGCGTTCGTCGATGTCCAGCAGCGCGGTGACGATCCGGCGCACGATCCCGATCCCCGGGCTCTCGCGGCGACCGCTCTCGTAGTCGCTGATCACCGACGAGGAGATCGACAGTTCCTCGGCGAGTTCGGTCTGCGAGACGGTGAAGTCGGTGCGCCACTTCCTGAGGGTCCCGCCGGGCGCCTCGCTGAGCGTGATCTCGCCGGCGACCTTCTCGGCGAGCTGCTCGCGCGGCGAGCGCGAGCTCATCGCTCGGTCCCCGTGCGCGTCGGTCGTACTACGTACATTTCGTTCGACGATCGTCCATCCCCTCATTCATACCTATCGGTCACTGGCTCGATATA
>JAWARX010000295.1:0-3571 GCA_038893155.1 Halalkalicoccus sp. | reverse complement strand
TCGCGCATCGACTCGACGCCGAAGAAACACGGAAAGGGCGCGCCGTTTCGCCGCCCGAGCATCGAGTCGCGGAAGTTCTCGAAGTGGGCGATCGCCCAGCCGGGGAGTTCGCCGGCTTTCGCCCGCGACCGTTCGATCACCGCGGGCCGCGCGGAGAACTCCACGAGCACCTGGTCGGCGTCGTAGGTCACCTCCTCGACGTGGGCGTTGTCGTGGAGCCACGAGACGAGGCTCATCGTCTCCTCGACCATCGGTAAGACGAGCCGTTCGTCCCGTAAGGGCGGCAGCTCCCGGGCGATGCGCTCGGTGAGCGCCTCGACGTTCAGCCCCTCCTTGCCGCTGACCGCGACGGGGTTCGGCGCGAGCGCCGACAGCGCCGCGCGCTTTTCTTCTAACTCCGCCTCGCTCACCGCGTCGATCTTGTTCAGCACCGTCACGATGGGCGCTTCGTTTCGCTCGTAGAGCGTGTCGTGACAGGTCACCAGCTTCTCTCTGATCACCTCGATCGGCTCGCTGACGTCGACGACGAGGAGCACGAGATCCGCCCGGTAGACCTCATCAAGCGTCGAGCGAAAGGACTCGACCAGCCAGTGGGGCAGGTCGCTGATGAATCCCACGGTGTCGGTGAGCAGGACGTCCCGCTGCATGTCCGCCCGGCGGGTCGTGGTTCCGAGGGTGGTAAAGAGCTGATCACGCGACTCGGCGGTGGTGTCGAGGTCCGGGTGGAGGCGCTCGTTCTCGTCGACGTCGAGGTCCGCCGCGAGCCGTCTGAGAAGGGTCGACTTCCCGGCGTTGGTGTAGCCCGCCAGCGCAACGAGGTCGAACCCCGACTCGCGGCGCTCCTCTCGCCGGTGTTCCTCGGTCTCGGCGATCGAGGCCAGCTCCTCTTTGATCCGGCTGATCCGGGATTTGATGTCCCGTTCGCGGGACTCGTCGTACTCGCCCAGCCCCATGAACCCGGGGTGTTCCTCGCGCTTCGCGAGGCTGACCTTCGCGTCCACACGGGGGAGTTCGTAGCGCAGTTCCGCGAGTTCGACCTGTAGCTGGGCCTTTCGTGTCCGTGCGCGCTGGCCGAAGATCTCGAGGATGAGCGTAAACCGGTCGATCACCTCGACTTCCTCGGGCAGCTCGGTGCCGATGTTGTAGATCTGGTAGGGCCCGAGCCGGTTGTCGAAGATCACGGCCTCGGCGCCCGTCCGTTCGACGAGCCGGGCGAGTTCGGCGACCTTCCCCTCGCCGACGTGGTAGGCGGCGTCCTCGGTGCGCGTCTGGGTCAGCTCCTCGCGGACGGTGTAGCCGGCCGCACGCGCCAGATCCCGGATCTCGCTCGTGTCGGCGCTGCCCTCGTCTACTCGTTTGACGATGACCGTATTCATAGTATGAGTGTTCGTGCGGCGTAGGCCGCGTGGTGGGCGATCCCGATCGCCCGGCGCTCGCCGATCGATTCGACGTACTTGAACTCGGGGCCGAAGGATGCGCCGATCATGCTCGCGGGCTCCTCGTAGAACTCCCCGCGCTCGGCGACGACCGGGCCGGCCGGCGGCTCCGAAAGCGCCCCGAGCGCACCCTCGGTGACCGACAGGGTCTCTCGCAGGGTCGGCTCCGCGCGGCTGGTCGCAAAGCCGATGTCGGTGACCTCCCGGATTCGGTTCGAGCCGACGCTCGCGGCGACGGCGGCCGCGACCATCAGGTACTCACCGCGTTCTTCGTGGCGACCGCTGATGTCGACGGCGACGACCTCAGCCGCGCCGGGCCTTCACCTGCGATTCCTGTTGCCACACGGCCATATCGGCGCTACGCGCCCGGTCGACTTCAATCCCGCGCCGGCAGATCGGCGGACCCGTCGTGAGTCACCGCGTGCTGATCTCGTCTTCGTCCTTGATGATCCGCGTCTCGGCGGTGCCGCTCGTGTGTTCGTTCACGAGATCGTAAAAGTCGTTCTGCATCCCCGCGGGGAACTCGACGACGCCGACCCACGAGCCGTCGTTCTGCCACTCCTCGCGTTTGAGGTCGCCGAACTGCCTGACCTGGGCCTGCGCGCTGCCGGCGTACTCGGCGGGCAGCTGGACCGCGACGATCACCTCGTCGAAGCGGATCGGGATCACGGGTCTGAGCGCGTCGAGCGCGTCGTCGACCTGCGTTTCTACCGGCTCCATCGGGTCGACTTTGAACCCGGCCTGTTCGAGGGCGCTCTCGATACGGTCGGGCGGGTGGGGCGCGTCGTCCATCTGGGGGTTGATCGCGTTGCGCGCGATGCGGTTTACCAGCTGGCGGTGCTTCTGTTCTTGCATCTCGCGGCGCTGTTCGGCGGTGATCTGGATCTCCCCGCGTCGGATCACCTCGGGGATAATCTCCATCGGATCCGTGGTGTCGAAGACCGTCTCCAGGTCGTTCTCGGCGGGTCGGTCCCCGCGCGAGGCGTCCTCGAAGACGTCCTCGGCGGCGATCACCTCCTCTAAGTCGCCGTCGAACTCGCCGCGTTTGATCGCCAGCGCCGCGTCCGGATCGACGAGCACCTCGAAACGCGCGCCGTGGGATTCGAGGCGCGCGGTCACCGCTTCGTCAAGCGAAATCATACCGAACCGTTCGGGCCGCCGGTAAAAGAGTGTTCCCGCTTCCCTTACTCCGTGGACTCCTCGTCTTCCTCGTCGGCCAGCAGGTCGAACTCGGCGAGATACGAGTCGATCTCGTCGTCCGAAACTTCGGTGAACGTCGCGGTCTCGGTCGGGATCGTCGCCATCCCGATGCTCTCGGGGCGCAGTTCGCCGTCGTTGACCTCCGCGAGCGCGCGCAGTGCCAGTTCGATGCCGCCCTCTAAGTCGGCCGCTTCCTCGTAGTTGGCCTCGAGGTAGTCCTCGATGTCGCCCCGGTCCGCGCCGACCGCCAGCGCCTTCCACTCGTAGGGCGTCCCCGAGGGGTCGGTCTCGTAGAGGCGGGGCTCGCCGTCCTCGATGCCGCCGATGATCAGCGCGACGCCGAAGGGACGCGCGCCGCCGACCTGGGTGTACTGCTGGATGTGGTCGGTGACGTCCTTCGTCAGCGTCTCAACGCCGATCGGCTCGCCGTAGCGAAGCCGATTCACTTGTGCGTCGCGCCGGGCGAAGTCGATCAGCTGGCGGGCGTCGGCGACGTGGCCGGCGCTCGCGATGCCGATGTGGTCGTCGGCCTTGTGGATCTTCTCGACGCTGGTGCGCTCCATCAGCGGCGAGCGGATGCGCTTGTCGACGGCCAGAACGACGCCGCCTTCGGTTCGGATGCCGATGCTCGCGGTGCCGCGCTTTACGGCCTCGCGGGCGTACTCGACCTGATAGAGCCGTCCGTCAGGCGAGAAGATCGTGATCCCGCGGTCGTAGGCCTGCTGTTGGGATTGTCCCTGCATAGTATCACACTGAAGTTACATCGAACTCCGTCGCGCCGGTGTACGCATCCCCGACCTGAATATCGCCGCATCCGTCACGAACGACGGCGGGCCGGTCTGCGTTCTCGAACACGACTCGATTCTCGCCCGAAGCTTCCGGCCCGCCTCCTAAATACCTTTCTTCACAGCTTCTCACTGTGCCGCTGACGCCGC
>JAWARX010000294.1:0-3575 GCA_038893155.1 Halalkalicoccus sp. | reverse complement strand
ACAATCACCTCAACGAGCGCACCCCGGAGGTCGAGGCCCCCGCCTACCGCGACGCCGACCGGTGGATCCTGACCGAGCTCGAGTCGGTCGCCCGCGAGGTCGAAGCCGACATGGAGGCCTACCGGTTCGACGCCGCGCTCAGGACCATCAGGGAGTTCGTCTGGCACGACCTGGCCGACGACTATCTCGAACTGATCAAGGGCCGTCTGTACGAGGGTCGGCCCGGCGAGCGAAACGCCGCCCGCCACGCGCTGTATATTGCCCTTTCGGCCTCGCTCCGGATGCTCGCGCCGTTCTCGCCGTTCTTTACGGAGGAGATCTACCGGGAGCTTCCGGGCACCGAGGGCAGCGTCCACGCCGCAGACTGGCCGGCGGTCGACGCCGACTGGGACCGCGAGGAAGCACTCGCAGATGGCGAGTTGATCGCCGAGGTCGCGAGTTCGATCCGCGGGTGGAAATCCGAGTCGGGGATGGCGCTGAACGCCGACCTCGATCGGGTCGAACTCTACGCCGAGGACGACATCGAGGGGCTCGACACCTACGACCTGAGCGGGGCGGTCAACGCCCCGGTCTACGTCGAGGCGGGCCGGCCCGACGTCGAACTCGTGCCGGTCGAGGTCGATCCCGACCGGAGCGTGATCGGCCCCGAGTTCCGCGACCGGGCGGGGGCAGTGCTCGGCGCGCTCGCGGAGGCCGACCCGGGCGAGATCAAAACCCAGAGAGAGACCGGCGAGATCGAACTCGACGTCGGGGGTGAGACGGTCACGCTCGCGCCCGAAGCCGTCGAGATCCGCGAGCAACGGCGCGCCGAGAGCGGCGAGGAGGTCGCGGTGCTCGAAACCGAGCGCGCGACCGTGCTCGTGTTCCCGTAATCGCGGCCGACCACCGGCTCACGGGGACGGGGTCGAAGTGCTAACGGAGCGACCGTGTTCCCCAGATCGTCGAAGGACCGTCGAGTACAGCGATCGGAACCGTCGTCAGCCCTCCTAAAGAGTCGGCCATCGCAAACCCGTCGTTTACCGGTCGGGTCGTCGTACCCCGGAGTGTAATGCCCGTCCAGAATCTCGCCAGAGAGGACGTCGTAACGGTCGAACGCGACGCCGACGCTCGAGAGATCGCCCGGATGATGGACGACGAGCGGGTCGGCTCGGTCGTGGTCGTCGAGGACGACGAGCCGGTGGGGATCGTCACGGATCGCACCCTCGGGCTGTCGGTCGGGCAGGAAGAGGACCCGGCGAGCCTGACTGCCGAGGACCTGATGAGCGCGGATCCCGAGACCGTCGAGGCCGACGCCGAGGCCTACGATCTCGCCGTCCAATTCGGCGAGGCGAAGGTCCGCCGGCTCCCGGTCGTGGACGACGAGGGGAAACTACGGGGGATCGTCGCGCTCGACGACCTGATCGCGACGAGCGCCGAACAGCTAGAGGAGGCCGCGACGGTGATCGAGGCCCAGTCGCCCGGTTACGCCCCTGACGAGCGTTGATCGAGTGATCGGCGCGCTTTTGGCCCCGCTGTGCGCTCTTCGGGCATGGACGAACGAGTTCGCGAGCACGCCGCGGTGCTGGTCGAGTGGAGCGCGCGGGTCGAATCGGGCGACGACGTGGTCGTCTCGGTGGCGGAGGGAGCCCACGAGCTGGCGGTCGCCGTCGCCGAAAAGCTCGGCGAGCGCGGGGCGAGCCCCCTCGTGACCTACGATTCCGACGAGGTGAGCCGCGCGTACCTCACGGCCCACGACGGCGAGTTTCGTCCCGGTGATCACGAACTCGCGATGGTCGAGAACGCCGACGTCTACCTCCGGCTGGGCGGCGGGCGAAACACCAGCGCGCTCGCGGACGTGCCCGCCGAGGTGCGACAGGGGTACGCGACGGCGACCGAAGAGCTCCGGGAGGCCCGGATGGACACCGACTGGGTCTCGACCGTCCATCCCACCCGGTCGCTCGCCCAGCAGGCCGGCATGTCCTACGAGGAGTATCAGGACTTCGTCTACGACGCCATCCTCCGTGACTGGGAGTCCCTGGCCGAGGAGATGGCAGAAATGAAGGAACTGCTCGACGCGGGAAGCGAAGTGCGAATCGAGAAGGAAAACACCGACCTCACGATGTCCATCGAAGGTCGGACCGCCGTAAACAGCGCGGCATCGGTCGCCTACGACTCCCATAACCTCCCCTCCGGCGAGGTGTTCACCGCACCCCACGCGACGGAGGGCGAGGTGTACTTCGACGTGCCGATGACGATCAACGGAAAGCGCCTGCGGGACGTCTCGCTCACGTTCGAGGGCGGCGAAGTCGTCGATTTTGCGGCCGGCGTCAACGAAGAAGAGCTCGAGACGATCCTCGAGACCGACGCGGGCGCGCGTCGACTCGGGGAGTTGGGAATCGGGATGAACCGCGGGATCGACCGCTTTACCGACAATATCCTCTTCGACGAAAAGATGGGCGATACCGTCCACCTGGCGCTCGGGCGGGCCTACGACGCCTGCCTGCCCGAGGGCGAGGACGGAAACCAGTCGGCGATCCACGTCGACCTGATCACCGACATGAGCGAGGGGGCGCTTGAGGTGGATGGGGAAGTCGTACAGCGAAACGGCACCTTCCGGTGGGAAGAGGGCTTCGAAGGGTAGTTTGTAGTGCAGGTTTTGTAGAGTTGGAGAACCGAGAGAAAAAAGGTGCGTGCGGGAGACGGGTTCGAGAGGGAGCCGCTCAGCCGGGATCGATATACGGAGACGAGCCGCGAAACGACGCGGTCGAGCAACCGGTCGTTCAGCCGCCTCTGTCTGAATTCGATGAACCTCGTCTGTGTAGAGTGAACGGCCCACGGGAGGACGTAGCTTCGGCGTGGCGTCCCACCGTCGAGCCACGCGTCATCGGGGATCGGGATCGCCGAGTCGTGGCTACTGGTCGAGAGCGCGACGGCCATCGACTGCTCGTCGCGAAACAACTGTGTGGCGGTACTGAGTACGAGCCACGGCCGACCCGCTTCGGGGTCGTCCTTGAACGGGTCTTCACTCCAGACGACCTCGCCCCGGTCCGGGTTCATTCGGCGTCGGCCGCGTGTTCCCGCCATTCGGATCTCCGTTCGGAGCCGTATCGCTCGTCGAGCAGCGAGGTGATCCGGTGGAGATCCACGGCGTCCCGGAGTCGCCCTCGATCGTCCGTGATCGCCCAGTACTCGCCCCGATGGCGGACCAGACCGCGCTCGTGGAGTCGCGCGAGGACGGCCCCGATCGAACCGCGCTTCACGCCTGTCCGGTCCGCGATCTCCGACTGCTTCCACGCCCGGTCGTCGTGCTCCGCGAGGAAGCCGAGCACCCGCTGGGCGTTCGTCGGCTCGTCCCACGAATCGGGATCGCCCTCCTCGAACCGCTCGATGTCGATCGACATGCTCGTACTAGCTGTCCGAGTGTAATACCTGTATTAACTGTCAGGGACGATTGAGGAGGGGGCGGCCACAACGACTATTTTTGTGTAAAGCTTGCTTTACGTATTGGAGTGCGTCCTTGACGCGCGGTGATTATTTTGGTGCGAAATCAACCTAGCCATGGCGATCGGAACCGCTATCGGTGGAATGGGCGGCAT
>JAWARX010000293.1:0-3602 GCA_038893155.1 Halalkalicoccus sp. | reverse complement strand
TTTACACCGCCGAAAATTATCAAATAGAATAGGCTTTTTGGTCGATGTTTTCGTCGATCAGGCGGGCGACTCGGCGAGCGCCTCGATCGCGATCTCCATCTCGACGTCTTCTACCACCCACTCGCGGCGGTGGCCGTCCTCGACGGTCCCCAGTTCGTCGGCCCGGACCTCCCGTTCGATCAGCTCCTCGTGCTCGCCCACGAGGTCGGCGACGCGGTCCTCTTCGATCCCGAGTTCGAGGCGGATGCGCGCGTCGATCGGGAGGTCGAGCTCCTTTCGCATCTCCTGGACCCGCCGGATCACCTCGCGGGCGTAACCCTCGCTCTCGATTTCCTCGGTCAGCGCGGTGTCGACGTAGACGACGCCCAGCTCCTCGCCCTCGATCGCGATCCGCGAGCCGGAGATCGCCTCGGGGGTCTCCTCGACGAACTCGACCATCTCCTCGCGGAGGTCGACGTCCTCGCCGAGTTCCGTCGAGACCGAGGTTTCGAGGGCGTCGAGTGAGGGCTCGTCGATCCGGGCCTCGTTGAGCGCGCCCATCACCTCGCCCGCCCGGTCGCCGAAGGCGGGACCCAGCACGCTCATGTCGGCCTGCGCGCTGTAGGAAAGCTCCTCGAAGCGCTCGTCGGGCGCGATCACGCGGACCTCGCGGGCGTTGAGCCGCTCGGCCAGCAGTTCCTGCTGGCGGCCGACGGCTGCGGCGAGCCGGTCGTCGCTCGCCGCGACCACGACCCGAGAGACGGGCCAGCGAAGCTTGCGCTCTGCCTGCTGGCGGGCGTTCGATCCCGCCTCCTCGACGGCGCGCACGAGTTCGACGTCCGTCTCTAGCTGCTCGTCGACCCAGTACTCCTCTTTTTCGGGCCACGAGCGCATGTGGACGCTGTCGGGTGCGGACTCGTCGGTGAGCGCGCCGTGGATCTCCTCGGTGAGCGCGCCGTGGATCTCCTCGGTGACGAACGGAGCGTACGGCGCGAGCAGCACGCAGACCTGCCGGAGGACGTGGTACAGCGTGGCGTACGCCGCGTTCTTCGAGGGGCTGTCGCGCTCGTCCCACATGCGTTCTCGCACCACCTGGACGTAAAAGCGCGAGACGTCCCCGACGATGAAGTCCATCAGCGCGTCGAGCGCCTGATCCTGACGGAACTCGTCCCACGCTTCGGTCATCTCGCGGGTCACGGTCTGGAGCCGGGCGAGGACCCACTCGTCGACGAGCTCCAAATCGTCATCGACGGATTCGAGGTCCGTCTCGTCTGGGTCGAACCCGTCCATACGCATGTACGGCAGGGGGAACCGGAAGACGTTCCAGAGGATGTTCAGGTTGCGCTCCATCGTCGCCATCTCGTCCCACGAAAAGCGCATGTCCTCGCCCTGCGGGTTGACCGAGAGCAAAAAGAGGCGCATCGCGTCCGAGCCGTGGCGCTCGATCGCCTCGTGGGGCTGGACGACGTTACCCACCGATTTCGACATCTTCTTGCCCTCGCTGTCGTTGGCAAAGCCGTGCATCAACACCTCGTCGTAAGGGATCTCCCCGAGCGCGGCGGTGCCCATCCCTAACTGGGACCAGAACCACCCGCGGGTCTGGTCGTGGGCCTCCATGATGAGGTCGGCGGGCCACAGCTCCTCGAAGGGCTCCCGCTCGCCGGGGTAATCGAGCGTGCCCCACGACGCGACCGACGAGTCGAGCCAGACGTCGAAGACGTCCGGCACGCGCTCGTAGGTCGTCCCCCCCTCGGTGATCGTCAGTTCGTCGACGGTCGGGCGGTGCAGATCCACGCTCTCGGGGTCGACGTCCTGATCCGCCCGCTCGGCGAGTTCCTCCCGGGAGCCGATCACGATCACGTCGTCCATCTCGCCCGACCAGTCCTCGGGCACCCAGATCGGGATCGGGATCCCCCAGTAGCGCTGGCGCGAGACGTTCCAGTCGGGAGCGTTCTCGACGAAGTCCCTGAACCTGTTGTCCCGCGCCCACTGGGGGTGCCACTCGCTGTCCTCGATATTGTCCAGCAGCTCGTCTTTGATGTCGGTGATCGTGATGAACCACTGGTCGGTCGCCATCTGGAGGATGGGCGTATCACAGCGCCAGCAGTGGCCGTAGGAGTGCGTCAGGGTTCCGGAGGCGACGAGCAGGCCCTTCGCCTCCAGATCGGCCGTGATCTCCTCGTCGGCCTCCTTGACGAACCGCCCCTCGTACGTGCCGCCCTCGGCGGTGTAGACGCCGTCGCCGCCGATCGGACAGAAGACGGGCAGTCCCAACTCCCTGCCGCGCTCGAAGTCGACCTCGCCGTGGCCCGGCGCGGAGTGGACCAGACCGGTGTCCTCGGCCTCGACGTAGTCGGCGTGGTACACCCGCCGGGTGCCCTCGACGTCGGGGTTGTCGGGAACTTCCTCTGACAGGGGGTGGTCGTACTCCCAGCCGAGCATCTCCGAACCCGAAAGCTCCGCCTCGACCTCGTACTCGTCGTACCGGCCCTTCTGTAGGACGTTCTCGACACAACCCTCGGCGATGTAGAGCACGTCGTCCTCGCCGTCGCGCTGGGCGCGGACCTTCTGGTAGGTCAGCTCCTCGTTGACCGCGACGAACTCGTTGGCCGGGATGGTCCACGGCGTCGTCGTGTAGATGACGAGGCTGCCCTCGCGCTCTTTGAGGGGAAAGGCGACGTACACGGTCGGGTCCTCGCGGTCCTCGTACTCGACCTCGTTGTTCGCGATGGCGGTCTCACACCGGGGACACTGCGAGATGGAGCGCTTTCCCCGGTCGACCAGCCCCCTCTCTGCGACCTGCGAGAAGCCCCACCAGGCGGCCTCCATGTACTCCGGCGAGACCGTCTTGTACGGGTTCTCCCAGTCCATCCAGACGCCGAAGGACTTGAAATCGTTCTGCAGGCCCTCCAGTTGCTCGTCGGCGAAGGATTGGCACTCCTCGATGAAGTTCTCCATCCCGAACGCCTCGATGTCCTTTTTGTTCTCGAAGCCCAGTCGCTCTTCGACTTTGGTCTCGATGGGCAGGCCGTGCATGTCGTAGCCCGGCCGGTCGGTCACGTCGTACCCGCGCATTCGGATCTGGCGGATGTAGGCGTCTTTGAGGCTCTTGTTCCACGTCGTGCCCATGTGGGCCGCGCCCGACGTATATGGTGGCCCGTCGACGAAAAAGAAGGGCTCCTCGTCGGCGAACGCGTCCTTCGTTTTCTCGTAGGCGTCGACCTCCTCCCAGTACTCGAACACCCGCTTTTCGACCGCTTCGGGATCGTACTGGTCGGGGACCTCCCCGAACCGCGCGCCCTCGTCGGGGCGCTCGTCCTCGTCGGTCTCGGACCTGCTCATACCAGTAGGAATCCGGCGGGGCGGTAAAGAGCGTTCGGTCGAAAGCCCTCGGCGCGCCTTGGCAGGCGCGCCTCGCCCTTTTCATGTCCGCCGAGGGACCGCCGAGTCGCGGTGCGCGATTGCGCACCGCTTCCGGAAACCAGCCTTTCCCCGCCCCGCTCACGCGGGCGGCGAAGTGCCCCCCGCGTTCGCGCCGGCCACCGCATCTCGTTCCGACTCGACACCGCTTTGGTCGGCAGGTCCATCGGATCTACCGTGCCGCAGTACCCCGAAACCCAGAA
>JAWARX010000292.1:0-3617 GCA_038893155.1 Halalkalicoccus sp. | reverse complement strand
GGCCACGTGAGCCTCCGGCTCGCCGAGGGCTACTCGGTCCTCGCCGACACGACGCGGAGCCTCCCGGAGATCGTCCTGCTGCCGCTGGATAAGCTCCACCTGCCGCTTTACTATCTGATCCTTCGGTTCTGGACCGCACTGTTCGGGTTCTCGGAGGCGAGTCTCCGTGCGCCCTCCGCGCTCTTCGGGATCGCGTCGATCGTCGCGATCTACCTCGTCGCCACTCGGCTCTACGATCAGCAGGTCGGCGTGCTGAGTGCGGCCCTCCTCGCGCTCTCGTCGTATCACGTCTACTACTCACAGGAAGCGCGGATGTACAGCCTGTTCGTGCTGCTCGCGATTCTCTCGTACTACTGGCTGCTTCGCCTCCCGGAGGAACGCCCCCGGCGAGCCGCCGCCGGCTACCTCGGGACGACGGCGCTGCTCGCGTACACCCACCCTTTCAGCCTGTTCGTCGTTCTCGCCCAGAACTGCTACGTGTTCCTCGCGCTCCCGTTCGGCCGCCACGAGACGCTCACCGTCCCGCTTCGGCGCTGGATACCCCTTCAAACCGCTCTCGGCGTACTCATCGCGCCGTGGCTCGCGCTCGCGCTCGCCAGTTCGACGGACGACAGCGTCGGCCAGTGGATCGAGGAGCCGGTGCTCTCGGACGTCCTGGGGGTGCTCGTGACGTATCTCGGCTGGGGGGCGACGGAGCGCGAACTACTCGTCGGCGGCGAGCTGCTCGCGGACGTCCGGCTCGCACTCCTGTGGCTGGTGCTCGCGCTCGCGCTCGTCGCACTCTCGAATCGCGCGCTGGTTCGCTCGCGCGCGCGGCGGTACGTCCCGGCGCTCCGTCGTCGCCACGACGGGGCGGCCCACCGGGCGCTGTTGCTCGTCTGCTGGGTCGGCGCTCCGATCGTCGTTCCCGCGCTGCTCTCGTCCGTCCTCAACCCGATGCTCGTCCCCCGGTATACGATCCCCGCCGCCGCCGGCCTGTTCGTCCTCCTCGCGAGCGGGATCCGCGCGCTCCGATACGCACACCTGAACGTGCTCGTCGCGCTCGTGCTCGTCGGGCTGCTCGTCTTTCCCTTCGTCGGTTACTACGCCGTCGATCACCGCCCCCAGTGGGGTCCCGCCACCGACTACGTCGAGGCGAACGCCGACGCCGACGACCTCGTGCTCGTCCACGAGGGGCCACACTCTCGGTATCCGTTCTTCCACTACTTCGACCGCGAGGACGTCCGCGCCGTGGCGGTTCCGAACTTCGATAGCCACCCGCAACTGCAAGCCGCTGTCGAGGGCGAGGAGACGATCTGGTTCGTCCACCGTCCGCCCGATCGCACCCACGTCATCGCGGAGCTCGAAGAGACCCACGAACGCGTCGAGCGCCAGTCGTACCACGGCGTCGAGGTCACGCGCTACGAACCCGTCGACGACGCGAGCGCGTGACCTGACCCCGACGGTCAGTCCCGAACCAGCACGTCGAGCACCGTCGGTCCGTCCCGCTCGACCGCCCGTTTTACGGCGGGCGCGATCCCCTCCGGCGTTTCGACCAGCTCCGCGTCGGCCCCGTGACTCCGGGCGTTCGCCACGAGATCCACGGGCGGCTCGAAGTCCATGCCGACGTACTCGTGATCCGCGTCCGTTCCCCCGAACAGCTTGATCGTGTTGTCCTTCAGGATCCGGTAGTTGCGGTTGTCAGCGATTAGGACCGTCAGATCGACGCCGTGGCGCGCCGCCGAGTAGAGCGTGTGCGGGTAGTAGAGGTACGAGCCGTCGCCGATAAATCCGAGAACGTCCCTGGGCTCCTCGCGCTCGCCCTCGGCGATGGCCGCGCCGACCGCGGCCGGCAGGCCGTAGCCCAGCCCGCCGCCCTTGTTCGAGATCATGCCCTCGCTCTCCAAGGGCCAGCGCGTGAGCAGCGCGTACTTCGCGGTGACGCCCTCGTCGACGACGTAGGCGTCGGGAACCGCCTCTCGGAGCGCGTCGACGAGCTCCGCTTTCGAGGCGCGCGGGTCGTCCGCGTCGCCTCCGCGCCCGATCGAATCGAGCGCGTCGGCGAGCGCGGCTTTCGCCTCCCGCACCCGGTTCAGGCGCTCCTCGCGAACCCCTTCGTCTCCCTCCACGCGTTCGGCGAGCGCGGCCACGACCTCGCCGGGATCGCCCAGCACCGCAGCGTCCGCGGGCTGGTGCTTGCCCAGTTCCCACGCGTCCGGTCCGAGGTGGATGCAGGTCGTCTCGGGGTCGACGAGCGGGCCCTCGTGGCGCGTCAGCGTCGTGTTGGTCGAACAGCCCGCGAAGACGAGCGTATCGGAATCCATCAACCGCGCGGCGAGGTCCTCGTCCGGCGGAACGTACGACACCCACTGCTCGTGCGCGGTGGGAAAGTTCACCTCACACGAGAGGATCTCGCCGTGGACCCGCAGCCCCGCCGCCTCGGCGAGCTCGACGGCGGCGTCGACCGCGTCGCTTCCCGCGCGGGCGATCTGGTCGCCGACGACCATCGTGGGAGCGTCGGCCGCCGCGAGCAGCGCCGCGGCCCGATCCAGTTGGACGGGATCGCCCCCGCCGGCGGTCGGGATCTCGCCCAACCGTTCGGGCTTTGCGTCGGTTTCGGCCATCATCACGTCGAGCGGCAGGGCAAGAAAGACGGGACCGGTCGGCGGGGTGAGCGCCACCCGGAAGGCGCGCCGGACCATCGCGGGCAGCGCGGCCACGTCGAGCACTTCGGCGCTCCACTTGGTGAACTCCTCGGCGAGATCGACGAGATCGCCCGAGAGGATGGGCTCCTCGTGGCGAAAGTCGGTGCTGTGGTTGCCCGCCGTGACGACCACCGGCGCGCCCGCGATCTTCGCGGCGTAGAGGTTGCCGAGTCCGTGGGCGAGTCCGGGGGCGAGGTGGAGGTTCGCGACGCCGACCGGACACACGTCGGGATCGCGATGGGCGTGATAGCGCCGGGTGCTCGCGTAGCCGCCGGCCATCCCCACCGCGATGTCCTCGTGGAGCCCGAGGACGTACTCGATGTCGCTTGCCGCGAGCGACTTCAGGACCGGGAGCTCGGTCGTGCCGGGGTTGCCGAAGACGCGAGAGACGCCGTAGCGTTCGAGCGCGTCGACGAAACAGTCCGCACCGGTGTAGCCCTCGCTCATGTGAGTGACTGCCGTGCGGGGACTCATCAAACCATACGTTCCGGCGATCCGTCCGGAGCGCCGTCACGCCCCGAAGCGAACCCGAACGTACTCCCGAACGCGCTCTGCAGACCGGTCGTCGGCGTGGTCGAACGCCATCGCTCGAACCCGCTCGCGCTCGGCGGCGTGGGCCTCGGGCGAGTCGAGGACGAGATCGAGCGCCCCGAGTAACTCGTCGAACGTCTCGGCGACGGGACCGGGCGTGACCTCGTCGTACTCGACGTAGAAGCCGGGGCGTTTCTCGTAGCGCTCGCGATCGTAGGCGTAGAAGGCGACCGGGCGGTCGAGCAGGAGGAAATCGAAGTACACGGAGGAGTAGTCGGTCACGAGCGCGTCGGTCTCCCGGAGCAGGGGGTAGACGTCCGAACCCGCCGGGAGGAGGTGAATGCGCTCGAACTGTTCGGGATCGAAGCCCGGGTCGCTGAAGGGGTGGAACTTCACGACCAT
>JAWARX010000291.1:0-2599 GCA_038893155.1 Halalkalicoccus sp. | reverse complement strand
CCGCGGGCGAAGATCGTCCGCACCGAGCACGGGAGGGTCGACCCCGAGGAGATCCTCGATACGGGCCGCTTCGACTTCGAGGAGGCCAGTCGCTCTGCGGGCTGGATCGCCGAACTCGACGGCCACGACCACGCCGCGGCCGCCGAGGAACACGGCGTTACCTCCTTCGTCTACCGGGCGAAACGGCCGTTTCACCCGGCGCGCTTCGAGGCCCTCCTCCAGAGCATGCCCGAGGAGGTCATCCGGGCGAAGGGCTTTTTCTGGTCGGCGGGCCGCGAGGACGTCGGCATGGGGATGAACGTCGCCGGTCAGTCCGTGAGAGCCGGTCCCGGCGGTCAGTGGGTCGCCACCCTGCCCGAAGCCCAGCGCGAGCGGTTCTTCGAGCGCCAACCGAGTCTGCGCGAGGAGTGGGACGAACAGTGGGGCGATCGGGGGATCGAACTCGTCTTCATCGGGCCCGGACTCGACGAAGAAGGGCTGCGAGAGCGCCTGGACGAGTGTCTGCTGACCGACGAGGAGATGGACGAGGACTGGGAGACGTACCCGGATCCGTTCGGCGGCGAGGGCGAGCGCGAACTCGCGCTCGCTTAGACCAGCCCGGCGACGAACGCCAGCCCCATCAGGATCAACACGGCCGCGGTCACCGTCGAGAGATAGGGCGCGTAGCGCTCGACGGTCTCTCGATGTCGTTCGTAGCCCGCGATGAGTAAGAGTGTCGGCGCGAGGATCGCCCCGATCACCGCGAGCGAGTAGACGATCATGAGTTCGAGACAGTAGGCCGTCCCGGCACAGATCGCGATGATCTGGATGGGCTCCTCGTGGGCGAAGCCCAGCACGAGCGCCACGAGGCCGATGTTCCAGAGGGTGCGCCCCTCCGTGTCCGCGAAGCCGTGATCGTGACTGTGGCCGTGATTCTCGTGGCCGTCGTGACCGTGAGCGTGGTGCTCGTCGTGACCGTGCCCCCCATGGTCGTCGTGCTCGCCGGCACCGTGGTCGTGGTCGGCGTGATCGTGATGGCCGTGTACGTGTGAGTGTCCGCCGAAGTACTCGTAGCACCCGAGGGCGATCAGCACGAGCCCGGCGATCGTCGTGAGCCAGCCCGAATCGGCCAGATCCGCAAAGGAGTCGAGCCAGAAGAAGACGCCGACGAGCGCGATCGAGCTGATCAGGTGGCCGACCCCGAGGATCGTCCCGGCGGCGATCCCGTAGAGCCAGCGGTTGCGCTGTTCGAGCGCGTAGGCGGCTGCGATCGGCCAGCCGTGGTCCGGGAGAACCCCGTGGAGGATCCCCAGCCCGACGACGGCGGCGACGAGACCCGCGACCTCCTGCATGGCTAGCGATCGGGGCGGGACGGGTAAACGGGTTGTTATGTTCTGGTGACCGAATCCGTAGTACTGCGCTCGTGTTTTGGTGGTGCGGACGAAAGTGGAGGTATGCGAACGAGTCTGAACGTCCCGGAGGACGTACTACAGGAGTTCGACGAGACGTGGCAGGCAGAAGGGTTGGCCTCCCGATCGCGGGCGATCCGCGAGGCCATGCAGGAGTACGTCGAGTCACACACGGAACTGGAGGGCACCGAGGGCACGGTCGCCGCCGCCGTGGTGTTCGACTACGAGCACACCGCCGTCATCGAGGACCTCCACGACGTCCAGCACGAGTATCAGGCGGTGATCAACGCGACGAGCCACACCCACCAGGGTGACTGGTGTCTCGAGACGCTGTTCTGCCGGGGAAACGTCGCGGAGGTCCGTGAACTCGTCTACCGGTTGAAGGACTTCGATCACGTCCGGCGGGTGAACGTGATGTTGATCGAAGTGAACGGTGGGGACGACGCGAGCGCCGACGGTCACCACTGAACCAGCGATCCGTCGGAGTACCCCGCCCGGCGCCTCGCACTCTGGCGCTCCTCTCCGGTGAGTCGATACGGTTTCAGTTCCTCCTCCAGCGGGCCGAGCACTGCGCGTCGTTCCCGATGGTCCTCGAGGAAGTCGGCGATCCGCTCTGCGGCCATCTCCTTGAGGTCGCCGCTCGACAGCGCCCCTTCGCGGTACTCGCGGGCGAGCCGTTCGATCCGTTCGTCGCTCTCCTCGAAGAAGGCGTAGAGCAGCCGGTACGAAACGTCGACTTCGGGATCGCCGCCCAGCTCCCGGTGTCGTTCGAGGCTTTCTCGCCCGCCGGAGTAAGCGTGCGTCCGGATCTTCTCGAAGACCGTCTCGCGGTCGTCCGAGAGGAAAACGCTAGGCGCGTCAGTCGAGGAGCTCATTTTTCCCGGCCCCTCTAGACTGGGGAGGAACTTCGAGAGCAACGCACCGGGCTTTTCGGCGTCGTACCGTTCCTTGCCGGCGACGTCCCGACAGACCCGCACGTGCGGGTCCTGATCGACCGCGATCGGAACGAGCGTGGGGTGGCGACCCGCGACGAGTTGGGGCAAGAGGAGGTGGGCGGTCTGGACCGCGGGGTAAAACGAGAGGCCGACGTTCCCGGGTTCGCCGTAGGTCGCGTCCACGGTCGACTGGGTCACCTCCCTCGCGAAGGCGGCCGCGAGGGGGTAGATCACGTCCGCGTCGGCGGTGTCGACGACGATCCGGGTGCGCTCGGG
>JAWARX010000290.1:0-3633 GCA_038893155.1 Halalkalicoccus sp. | reverse complement strand
AAGGTCCTCGAGGAGGGCGCGGCGGACGTCAGGGACTCCCCGCCGTCCCGCGCGGAGTCGGTCGACGCCGTCGCCACCCACGGTGCCAGCGCCGACTGAACTATATCAACGTTCGATAACGTTCCCGATTTTTCACCCCGTTGTGACTGTGTGATACGGTAGCTCTTCTTCGGCAAGATTCATGTCTACGACCGATCTACGCCGGATATACAGCGATCAGCTGAGAGTACGAAATGCAGCTAGAAAACATATCCAAATTCAGAAATTTCGGGTTGTTCCTGGTGGTCGCGTTCGTCTGGGGGGCGTCGTTTCCCGCGATCACCGTCGGGTTAGAGTCGTTGCCGCCGGTCCTCTTTGCGGCGCTTCGCTACGATCTCGCGGCGCTTCTCCTCTTCGGCTACGTCGCCTACACGGGAGCCGCGTGGCGGCCGACCACGTACGGCGACTGGTCGTTGATCGTCGTCGGGGGCGTCCTGCTGGTCGGGGCCCACTTCGCGCTGCTGTTCACCGGCCAGCAGTACGTGACAGGGGGCGTCGCGTCGATCGTCATGAGCGTGACGCCGGTGGTGACGCCCGTGTTCGCGCTCGCGCTGTTGCCCAACCAGCGTCTCGGGGCGACCGGCGTGCTCGGACTTCTCTTCGGGCTGTTCGGCGTCGGGATCATCGCCCAGCCGGGTCCCGACGCGCTCGCGGGTGGCCAGCTCTACGGGGTCGCGCTCCTCGTCGCGAGCGCGTCGTGCTTCGCGCTCGGGGCGGTGCTCACCGTCAGGATGCGAACGACGCTGTCGATGCTCCCGCTGCAGGCGTGGATGATGGCCGTCGGCGCGCTGACGCTGCACATGACGAGCGCGCTCCACCCCGGCGAGTCGCTTTCGAGCGCCGAGTGGACGCTCGCGGCGCTCCTTTCGGTACTCTTCCTCGCCGTGTTCGCGAGCGCGATCGGCTACCTCGCGTACTTCGAACTCCAGGAGAGCGTCGGCCCGATCGAGACGAGTCTGGTGAGCTACGCCTCGCCGATCGTGGCGACGGCGGGCGGCTGGGCGCTGCTGGGCGAGCCCGTGACCGAGGCCACCGTGCTTGGCTTTGCGGTGATCGCCTTCGGCTTCTGGCTCTGTAAGTGGTCGACGGTTACCTGGAAGCTCGCCGGGCTTGCAGACCGCGTTCGCCACCCGCAGGCATTTCGCTCGCCCGACCTCGTGGTCGTCGGCGGCAACGTCTACTACCGGAACCGCTGACGGCCGGGCGCGATACCTCACGAACGTTGTTCGGTATTGTGACGCAGGTGCCAGACGGACGGCTACCTAAGTAGCGGGACGTCCTTCCCTCGGGTACGATGTCACTCGAAGGCGAACCCGCGCCCGACTTCACGCTCGAAAGCACCGCCGGCGAGGAGGTAACGCTCTCGGAGACGCTCGACAAGGGTCCGACGGTCGTCGTCGTCAACCGCGGGCACTGGTGTAGCTTCTGTGCCGAGCAGCTGCAGACGTTCAGCGAGGTCTCGTATGACCTCTGGTTCAACGACGACGTCGACATCCTCCCGGTCGTCACCAGCCCGCTGGGGAAGGTGACCGAGATGCGCGATCGGTACGACCTGGACGTCCAACTGCTCGCGGATCCCGACGGCGAGGTCGCAGAGCGCTACAGCGGCACCGAGGAGACGAGCCACGGCGTCACGGGGATCTCCGGCGTCTACGTGATCGACGAGGAGGGTGAGGTCCGCTACGAGCAGGTCGCGGACGACCTCACCGACCGGACCTATGGGAACTGGGTTCGGTACTTCATCCGCAACGACTTCGAGGACCCCTTCTGAACGGTCGGAACCGCCGAAGCTATGCGGGCAGTAACCTACCTCCGAGCATGGACACCGCACTCGTCATCGGCGGCACCCGATTCATCGGCCGACACACGGTTTCCGAGCTACTGGATCACGGCTACGAGGTGACGATCTTCAACCGCGGCAACCACGAGAACCCCTTTTCGAGCGAGGACCGAGTCACTCACGTCGAGGGCGACCGCAACGACGAGACCGCACTCGAAGCGGCCGCGGTCTCGGTTTCGCCCGACCTCGTGATCGACTGCGTGGCGTACTACCCCGAACAGGTCCGGACCGCCACCGAGGTCTTCTCGGACGCACGCTACGTCTACGTCTCCAGTGGGGCCGCCTACGGCGAAGAACACGTCCCGAAACGCGAGGGCGAGACGCCGCTCGAACCCTGCTCGCCCGAGCAGGCGAGCGACGACTCCGCCGAAACGTACGGCGCGCGCAAGGCCGAGGGCGACCAGGCGGTCTTCGAGGCCGCAGAAGGTGGCGTCGAGGCGATGAGCGTTCGACCGTGTATCGTCTACGGACCGTACGACTACACCGAACGACTGGACTACTGGATCGACAGGGTGCTGCGCTACGACCGCGCGCTCGTGCCGGGCGACGGCCACCACCTCTGGCACCGCGCGTACGTCGCGGACGTCGCGAGCGCGCTGCGGATCGTCGGCGAATCCGGGGAGCCGGGCGAGGCCTACAACGTCGGGGACCGTCGGCTGCTCACGCTCGGGGAAACCCTCGAAACGATCGCCGACGTCGCGGACACGGAGGTCGAAGTCGTCCACGCCGGCGAGCGGGAACTCGCTGCGGGCGGGCTCTCGCCGGACGATTTCACGCTCTACCGGGAGTACCCACACGTCATGTCGACGGCGAAGCTCTCGGATCTCGGCTGGGGGTCGACGCCGATCGAGGAGGCGATGGCCCGCACGATAAAAGAGCACGAGGAGAGCGACCGGGACGGCAGGGAGCACGGCCCCGGCCGGGACGCCGAAGAGCGGGTGCTGGGCGTGCTCGATACGCTCTGAACCGTCGGGTCCCCGCTCCCTCTCGGTACGTAACGGTTTAGCCAATCGACACCGTACGAACGGGTATGAGCGTCGAAACGAGGGACGAACTCAGAGGTGGGGAGCCCGTGATCGGCGGAACGCGAGTTCCAGTCCTCGACATCGCGGACGTGTATCTCGCCGAGGGCGAGGACGCCCACGCGACGGCGGCCGCCTTCCG
Organism: Halalkalicoccus sp.; assembly: GCA_038893155.1. Lineage (GTDB taxonomy): Archaea > Halobacteriota > Halobacteria > Halobacteriales > Halalkalicoccaceae > Halalkalicoccus. Next base: position 590 of record JAWARX010000290.1, on the reverse strand, counting down.
CGGTATTACGGTCTCGGACGTGCACGAGGCGCTCGCATACTACTACGCACAGCCCGACGAGATGCGCCACTGGATCGACGAGCGCGACCTGCCGGAGGAGCTCGTACCACCGAAACAGCCACTCGCGTAGTTCGATGGCGGCGTCTCAGTTCCTACTCGACGAAAACGTCCCCTCGCCGCTGTATTCCGGTCTCGAATCGAGGGGTTACGCCGTCGAATACGCCCAAGAACGGTACGGAGAAGGGACGGACGATTACGACCAACTGCTCGCAGATAGCGGCTCCGAGGGGTTCGTTCTGATCACGAACGACAAAGCGGATTTCGGGTCCCCACCCGAGGACGTCACGCACGGTGGCGTCCTCCTCTACTCGCGTGCGAGTCTGATCAACGATCGAACGGGGGGACGCCCTCGACGCAATCGACCGAATTCTATCACACTACGGCCACGACGGATTGCGCAACGAGGTCGTGTGACTCACTGAGTGGCTGTGATCGTCCGGAGCCGCGGGAGGCGAGCACGACGGCTGCGGCGCTGAATACAACTTCGGATACGCTCTTGTGAAGTACATTGTTGGGGAGTCAAAGAACTG
>JAWARX010000289.1:0-3666 GCA_038893155.1 Halalkalicoccus sp. | reverse complement strand
GAAAGAAGTGATGAGTTAGCTGATTTTGCGGTAGATATCTGGTCAGTATAATGTGTCATAAATTCAGAACACCTCCGCGCCGCGGCCGATCTCTGTCTGGTAGGCCCGCGAGTCGACGCCCCGCTCGGTGAACGCCTCGACCATCGCGCTCGCGATCGCTCTCTTCTCGCTCGCCCGGCAGGCGGCGATCACCGCCGGGCCCGCGCCGCTTACCGTGACGCCGGTCGCGCCCGCCTCCAGCGCGCTCTTGCGCACGTCGTCGTAGCCGTCGATCAGTTGGGCGCGCGCGGGCGTGACGATCCCGTCTTCCATCCCCTGTCCGACGAGCGCGGGATCGTCCCGGAACATCCCCGCGACGAGCGTCGCGGCCCGACCGACGCAGTCGACGACCTCCGAGACCTGCGCCGAGCGGGGCACGACCCGTCGGGCGTCCCGCGTCGAGATCACGATCTCGGGCAGACAGACGACGATCGGGATCGTCGCGTCGACCTGCGTGACCCCCCGGGGCGTGGCGATCGTAAAGCCGCCCATGATCGAGGGGGCGACGTTGTCGGCGTGCGCTTCGCCGGAAACGAGCGCCTCGCCCTCGGCGGCGTATGGGACCAGCTCTTCCGGGCTGTGTCCGAGGTCGTAAGCCTCGTTGATCCCGACGGCGACGGCGGCGGCGCTCGCGGCGGAGGAGCCGAGCCCCGAGGAGGGGCGAACCCCCTTGTCGATCCGGATCCGAGCGGGGGCGTCGAGCGCACGGGCGACCGCCCCGGCGGTGTTCTTCCCGGGATCCTCGGGGATGAACTCGCTTCCCGCGCCGCGCATCTCGATCGTCGTTTCGTCTGCGGGCTCGACCCAAACGACGTCGGCGGGCCGCGACAGCGCCGCGCCGAAGACGTCGAAGCCGCTGCCGAGGTTCGCGCTCGTCGCGGGGGCCCGCACGGTAACCATACCCGCCCTTCTTGCAGGGCGAGCAAAAAGGTATAGGGATTCTCGCTGCCGATCATACCGTCCGACCCACGGCAGTCGGTTTCCGCGTTCGGCTTCCGCGATCCCCGTACGAGACCCCCCGATCTACGCCGTGACGATCTCGAAGCGCGCGCCGCCGTCGGTGCCGGTGGTCGCCTCGATCGTCCAGCCGTGGGCCTCGACGATCTCCCGGACGATCGCCAGCCCGAAGCCGGTTCCGCCCTCGTTCGTCGTATACCCCCGGTCGAACACGTCGGTCAACTCTTCGGTTGGGATTCCGGAGCCGTCGTCCGCGACGTAGAACCCGGTCTCGGTCGCGCCGACGCGGATCCGCAGCGTCTCGGAGCCGTACTCGGCGATCGGCTCGCCGGGGTCGACCGACGGCCTCCCGTCCGTCGAATCGTCTTCGAGGCGGCCGTCGGCCTGCGATCGACCGCTCGTCGAGCCGTGTTCCACGCTATTGCGAAACAGGTTCTCGAAGACGTTGAGCAGCCGGTCGGGATCACAGAGCAGTTCGGTGTCTCGGTCGATGGTCAACGCCGCGGCGTCGGACTCGACGTTCTCCCACGCCTCGGTGGCGATCGTAGACAGCGCGACGTGCTCTACCTCGCCGATCGACTCGCCATCGTGGGCCAGCCGAAGCATGTCCTCGATGATCCGTCCCATCCGGTCGCAGGCGTCCTCGACCGCGTCGAACTGCTCGGGACGGCCCTGCTCTCGCGCGAGTTCGAGGTAGCCCTGCGCGACCGACAGCGGGTTGCGAAGGTCGTGGGAGGCGACGCTGGCGACGGTTTCGAGGCGCTCGTTCTGTTCTCGGAGCCGGCGTTCACGACGCAGTCGGTCGGTCTCGTCGGTGACGGTCACGACCCGTCCCATCGGTCGCTCGCCCTCGATTAGCGGCGAGGTCTCGATCGAGAGCGTCCGCAGGGCAGAGCCGGTTTCGACGCGGACCGTCCGCTCGCCGGTTTCGAGCGCCGCCGCGATCTCCGGGAGGCGCGTTTCGAGGCGCGCGCCGACCAGGGTGTCGCCCTCGTACTCGAACAACGTTTCGAGCGCCGGGTTGGCCTCCGCGACGTAGCCCGCGCCGTCGACGACGAGGATACCGACGTCGATCCGCTCGAAGGCGCGCTTCCGGACGACGGGAACGAGGCTGAAGAGTCGGTGGCGAAGCACCGTCCAGCCGATGGCGACGGCGGTGACGATAAAACCGAGGACGGGGAGTTTGAGCCCCGGAACGGGGTTCAGCCCGCTTACGTACACCAGACCGGCTCCCGCCGGGACGACCGCACCGATCACCAGCCCGAGCGTCTGGATTCGGTAGACGCCGCGTGCGTTCCGGAGGCTCCGCAGCAGGCATACGAGCGCGACGAGGATCAACCGTAGGCGTAGACGATGTAGACCGCGAACCACGGCCCGTGGGATTTCGCCACGCGGGTGTAGCCGTCGCCCGAAACGAGCGTGAACTCCTCCCAGATCAGGCCGTGGCTCGCGTTCGTAACGGCGAGCAGGACCGTCACGGCCGGGATCGCGCCCAGTGCGACCCACGCCCGGAGGGAGAGCTCGGTTACGACGCCCGTGTATCGAAGCACGTAGACGAAACAGAGCACCGGAACGACCGTCGCGCCGAAATACTGCACCTGACTCCAGAGGATCGCTCCCTCGAGGGACGCACTCGATAGCTCGAGGGCGTACGTCAGGAGCCAGAACCCGGAAGCGACGAGCAACGCCGCCGCGAGGTTCGTCCCCGGCGGTCTGGCTCGCTCGCCCGGTCGGACCAGCACGTAGATGGCGGTCGCCGCGAACCCGATCGCTCCGAGGACGAGCGGAAGCGTATACGGTGTCTGCTGCCACGGCATTCAGTTGGTACTATTCCGAATTTAACTGAATTAAAACTTATCAAACTATCCGGGTCACGCGTCCCCTTCCTCGCGAACGCCCGGCGCGCTGTCTACGTCGACGTCCTCGGGCTCCTCGCCCCCGCCGACGCTCACCTCGCCGCGTTCGTCCTCGACGTAGAGATCGTCGGCGAAGCCGCCCTCGGCGTGGGGATGGGTCGGATCGTCGAGCTTTTCGAGCGTGGCGGGTGCGTCGGGGATCCCGGAGTCGGGACGAAAGGCTCCGAGGGGATCGTCGATCGTGATGTCGTAGCGCTCGAAGAAGTTCGCGTAGCGCTCGTAGTGGTCCTCGAGCTCCTCGACCGGGATCTCCATCATCTCGGTCCAGCCGTGGTTGTAGAAGTCGAAGTTGGCCTGGATGTGTGTGATTTCGCGGGCACCCGCCTCGTCGAACTCCTCTTCGAGCGCGCGGAGGTAGGTGTCCATCGTCGCGTCGAAGAAGGCATCGAGGTGTGCCCGGCGTTCTTCTCTCCTCCCCTCGTCGGCTTTGCCCAAAAAGATCTTCGTGTGCATCTTCACGAGCCCGTAGTTCGCGACGGTGCTGACGCCGGGCGTCGAGAGCGCCTTTTTCGCGGCCCAGTGGCGCGGGTTCTGTCGGATCTTCATGCGCGGGGGTTGGGATTCCAGAAGTATGAACGTCTCGCCGTGCTTTCCGAATAGCAACCGACTTTACCCCTCGTGTCGAATCCCTCGCCATGACCCAGTCGTACGTGATCATCGGCGATGGGATTTCGGGGAGTTCCGCCGCCGAAACCCTCCGCGAGAAGGACCCCGACGCGGAGATCACGGTCGTAACCGACGAGGGCGAACCGCT
>JAWARX010000288.1:0-3739 GCA_038893155.1 Halalkalicoccus sp. | reverse complement strand
GCCTCCGAACGGTGGGGCGGGCTCGACGAGGACGTTACGGAGTACCTCACGTTCGGGGTCGGCGAGAGTCTCACGTGGCGGGCGTTCGAGGCCGGCGAGGCGCGCCTCTACGAGGACATCACGGCCGAACCGGCCGTGGGCCGCGAGAACCCGAAAGTCAGGGGGACGATGCTGCTGCCCATCGGCGACGCGGGGATGTTCCTCGTCGGTTCGACGGCGGTCGACGCCTTCGACGAGACCGACCTCGATTTCGCGAGCGTGCTCGCCGCCAGCGCCGCGGCGGCGTTCGACCGCACCGACCGCGAGACGACGCTCCGCGAGCGCGAGGTCGAACTCGCGAGACAGAACCGCCGGCTCGAACGGTTCGCGAGCGTCGTTTCTCACGACCTGCGCAACCCGCTGACGATCGCTCGCGGCCGGCTCGCGCTCGCCAGAGAGGGCGAGGACGGCCAGCTCGACGCGGTCGACGACGCGCTGGGACGCATCGAGTCCATCGTCGAAGACGTCCTCGCGCTCGCTCGCGACCACGGGGCGATCGACGCCGAGCCGGTCGACCTCGCGGCGTGTGCCCGCGAGGCGTGGGCCGGCGTCGAAACCGACGGGGCGACCCTCGCGATCGAGAACTCGACGACGATACGTGCGGATCGGAGCCGTCTTCGGCAGGTCTTCGAGAACCTGTTTCGAAACAGCGTGGAGCATAGCTCCACGAGCAGTCGGCCGCAGGCCGACGACAGCGCCGAAGGCGGTCCGACCGAAAACAGCGTCTCAGTCCGCGTCGGAACCGTCGAGTCGGGCTTTTACGTCGCCGACGACGGCCCCGGCATCCCGCCCGAGCAACGCGAGTCGGTCTTCGAGTACGGCCGCTCGGGGAGCGGGGGAAGCGGCCTCGGGCTGGCGATCGTCGAGGAGATCGTCCGGGCACACGGCTGGGAGATCTCGATCGCGGACGACGAGATCGGCGGCGCGCGCTTCGAGATCGCAACCGAACCGAGCGATTGAGGGTTCTTCGCGCGCTACGGTGGGTATGGTATCGCTCTCGGGCAAGTCGGCGTTCGTCCTCGTGCTGGTCACGGGGATCGTCGTCCCCGGCGTGATGAACTACGTTCTCTCGGTCGCGCTCGGACAACAGATGCTCGGCCGGATCGTCTGGACGCTCGGGTTCGGGATGATGATCGTGGTGATCTGGTACGGCTGGCTGCGCCCGCTCGATTTCGTGGGTCCCGAGCGCGACCCCGAGGAATCGGAACGGAAGGTTAAAGATTGAATCCCATCGAGTACCCGGTATGATCGAGATCGTCCCGCTCGACCTCCTGGACGACGTCATCCAGCAGTTCAACCTCGGGCAGGTGCTGGTCGCGCTGTTCGTCCTCTCGGTGCTGGGGTCGCTCGCACTCTCTCGAAAGGTCCTCTCGCTCAACGTGATCGTCTTTGGGCTGATATTCTTACTCGCGCCGAGCAACCTCTCTCCTATCGAGTACAAGCTGCTCGGCGTCGCGCTCATCGCGATCGGCCCGATCCTCTATACGACCGCGCGCGACTGAGGTGATCTTCAGAGAGCGGTTCGCTCGCGGGGCGAACGACCCGCCGCACAACCCCCCCGAAAAACGCGGATTCCCTTCTCCAGCGGACCTTTTCCGCTCGTTCTAACCGCTGGCTCTCTGCTCGGGGGTGCTTCGCGCCCGTTCACGCGGCTCGCGGGCTCGACGATCCCTCGCTGAAAGCCAAACGCGTCGCGTTCCGGCGATGGCCACGCACTCCCTCCAGAAACCGCACCCGATCTACTCGGCGAGCAACTCGTCGTAGCGCGCACCCGTCTGTTTCAGCGTCTCCGTCGAGTAGAGCCGTTCGTGTTCGTAGGGCAACTGTGCGGCGGCGAGTTCGTCGATCTGGGCGTCGACGGCCTCCGGCTCCCGTCCGTGGATCATGGTAAAGAGGTTGTACTCCCAGCCCTGCTCGCTACGGCGCGGGCGGTGGTAACACAGCGTGACGTACGGGAGCGCCCCGACCGCTCGCCCGCGCTCGTCTAGCTCCGCGTCGGGGACGTTCCAGACGACCATGCAGTTGGCGTCGAAGCCCGTCACGACGTGGTTGATCACGCAGCCGATGCGTTTGATGCAGCCCGATTCGAGCAACTCTTCGATCGAATCGAGGACTGCTCCCTCCTCGGCACCGACCGCACGAGCCACGTCGCCGTAGGGGGTGAGCGAGAGCGGCAGGCCGTCCTGGATCTCAAGAAGCACTCGCGTGTCGAGCTCCGAGAGCCCGCCCGCGGCGTCCTCGCTGATTCGCGTCGCCTCGACCGCCCTCGTTTCGGAGACCGACTCGCGGGCGAAGCGATCGGCGTTGACGACCGGGAACTCGAGGTTGATATAAAAATCCGTCAGCATCGGCAGGTTCAACACCGTACAGCCGGTCCGCTCCTCGATCTCGGCGAGGATTCGATCGCGCGTCTCGCGCGAGCCGGCCGTGACGACGAACCAGGTGTTCCACTCGTGGTCCCGACGGTAGTTGTGGTTGACCTGCCGATACTCGTTGATCACGTCGGCGATCTCCGAGAAGCGATCCTCGGGGGCTTTCACCGCCGCGAGCGTCGAGGAGCCGATCACCGGCGGGTTGAGCACCGCGCCGAAGCGCCGGACGATCCCGCGTTCTGTGAGGCTCTCGACGCGCGCGAGCGCTTCTGCCTCGCTCACCCCCAGCTCGTCGCCGACGGCTCGGAACGGTCGGGGTTCGACCGGAAACCCGCTCTGGTAGCCGTCGATGATCGCGGCGTCGACGTCGTCGAGCCCGGCGCGCCAATCCTCATCGAGCGTGCTCATCGCCCGCCCGTAGGGACCGCGGCGGTATAGAGCCCCCGCTTCGAGCCGAAGGCGAGCGTTTTTGCGCTCACCGTCCCAACTGCGCGTATGGCACACGCGACCGAGGAGTACGGCGAGTGGCCGCTGAAACGGCTGATGACCGAGGTCGTCGGCTCGGGACACAAGTCCGCAGACGACATGGACTACGGGCAGGCCGCGGAGGCCTTCCGGCGGATCCTCGATGACGAGCCCGATCACACCACGCTGGGGGCGTTCTGGCTCGCGAACCGCTGGAAGCGAAACACCGCGGAGGAACTGGCGGCCTACGTCGACGTCATGCGCGAGTCGGTCGTCACCGCAGAACCCGACTGCGAGCCCGTCGACTGCGGGGCGAACTACGACGGCAAGCACACCTCCGCGTTGCTCGGCGTCGCCGCCGGCGTCGTCGCCGCCGGCGCGGGCACGCCCGTCGTCGCACACTCGGGCGACCGGGTTCCGACCCAGAAGGCGACCGCCTACAAACACGTGCTCGACGCGCTCGGCGTGCGCACCGAGATCGAACCGGACGAGAGCGCCGACATGGTCGACGAGTGCGGCTTCGGCTTCTACTACCAGCCGAACTTCAACCCGCGGATCGACGACCTCTTCGAGCGCCGTGACGCGATGGGCGTGCGCACGTTCGTCAACACGATCGAGACGCTCGCGAACCCCGCGAACGCCGACGTGCATCTGGGTAGCTTCTATCACCTGCCGTTCGCAAAGCGGATCGTCGACACCTTCGAGCGGAGCGAGCAGGCCCTCTCGGCCGTGCTCATGTTCCAGGGGATGGAGGGCTACGACGACGTCCGACCGGGGCTGACGAAGGTCGCGCAGTGGCGCGACGGGGAGTTCTCGGACTTCGAGATCGAAACCGCCGAGTACGGCATGGACTTCGCGAGCGA
>JAWARX010000287.1:0-3740 GCA_038893155.1 Halalkalicoccus sp. | reverse complement strand
CACCCGCTCGTAGCCGACCTCGAGGAGCGAATCGAGGATGTGCCCGAGGATGGGGCGACCGTTGACTGGCAGCAGCGTCTTCGGCGTGCCGTCGGTGAGCGGCCGGAGCCGACTGCCGACCCCCGCGGCCAGCACCACCGCGTGAACGTCTTCAGACCCCACTTGAGAACTCATAACTGTGTTGTAATCCACGAGTATCGACAAAAACGTAGGGGGCTGTTTTCGCCGGGTGAATATGTACGGTCTTTCCCGGTCGAACGGCCCGCTTTCGACCGTCTCAGTTCTTCGTGGGCGCGCGAAGACGCGAGGCGGTCGTCGTGTTCGAGACGGCGAGCGCGCCCACGACGGCGAGTGCGGCCGCGACCTGGAGCGCCGGGTGGACGATCACGCCGAACATCGCGCCGAACGCGAGGACGACGTAGAGCGTCCTGTACCCCGCTCCGAGGGTCCGCGTGCCGTCGTAACCCACGGTGGCGACGATCAGTCCGACCGTTCCGGCGAGGACGAGCGGGAACGCGACGAGGGTGTCGGGAAACGACCAGTAGATCAGACTCCCGTTCGCGACGAACGCGAAGGGGATGACGAAGCCCGGCGCGCCGATCCGCAGCGCCTGCACGCACGAGCGCGTGAAGCTCGTGCCGGCGATCCGCGAGCCGACGGCGACCGAGATCGCCACCGGCGGGGTTATCGCAGAGAGCATCGCGAAGTAGAAGACGAACATGTGGGTCGTGATCTCGGCGACGCCCATCGCGATGACGCCCGGGGCAACGAGAATAACGACGAGGATGTACGCCGCGGGCGTCGGCATCCCGAGCCCGAAGAGGATGCTCGCGAGCATCGCGAGCACGAGGACGATCAGTAGGCTGCTCCCGCCGAGACCGACGATCAGCGTGCTCACCCGCTGGGCGAGCCCGGTCTGGGTGAGCAGCTCGATGATGATCCCCATCGCCGCGAGCACGCCCACGAGCGGGGCCATCTCGACGCCGCCCCGATACAGCCCGTTGACGCTCTGGCGGGCGGTCGCGACGACCGTATCGACCGAGGGACCGTCGACGTAGGCGTTTCTGAGCGCGACGACGCCGACGATGGTGAAGATGGTGTACATGCCCGCAGAGAGCGGTGAGTATCTGAGTACGACGAGCGTGTAGAGCAACACGGCAAGCGGGATCGCGAAGTGGACGCCGCCGAGCAGAACCCGTGGATCGAACCCCTCGGTGCGCTCGGTGGTCCAGCCGAACTTTAACACTGCTAAGTGAACCCCGATCCCGACGCTCACGTAAAAGAGCGCCGCGGGGATCAGCCCCGCTCGAATGATGTCGACGTACGGAACGCCGATGATGTCGGCCATGAGGAAGGCGGCGACGCCCATCACGGGGGGGAGCATCTGGCCGCCGGCGGAGGCGACGGCCTCGATCGCGGCGGCGAAGTCGTCGCGCACGCCCTGATCGCGCAGCATCGGGATGGTGAAACTGCCCGTCGTCGCCGTGTTCGCGGCCGCGCTGCCCGTGATCGATCCCATGATCATGCTCGCGATCACGGCGACCTGGACGATGCCGGTGTGGAGGCTCGATCCTATCTCCCGTCCGGCGTCGAGGACGAAATCCATCAGGCCGTACGCCTTCGCGATCCCCGCGAACATGATGAAGATCGCCACCCACGTCGCTCCGATGCCCATCAGCGTGTCGTGGTAGACCCCGGTGAGCCCGATCGCGCCGTCGCGGGCGATCTGCTCCCAGGTCATCCCCGTGTGGCGAAAGACGCCGGGTACGTTCGGGCCGACGAGCGAATGGGCGTAGACGAGCGCGCCGATCGTGACCGCGGCGATGGTGTTGCCGAAGGCCCTCCGAGTGGCGTCGACCGCGAGCCCGATCAGCGCGACGCCTACGAGCAGGTCGTTCGTCGTGTAGCCCACGACCGGCGCGTCGTAGAACAGCCGATCGAAGTGCAGCTCGACGTAGGCGGCCGACCCGAGCGCGAGGGCGGCGAGCCCGATCGCGAGCAGCGGGTCGACCCGCCTAACTAGCGCCCGGATCCCGTCGTCCGACCTCGTCTCGGCCCGGTGCCGTTCGAGGACGGTGTGCAGGTAAAACAGCGCGAGACCCATGCCGACGAAGAGATTCGAGTAGCGGATCCTGATGAAAAACAGCGCGTAGGCGTAGTAGATCGTATAGAGCGTAAAGGTCACGCCGAGCAGGTAGGTGGTCGCTCTGAGCGCGTTGATCGGCGTCAGCCAGCGGGGCGCGCTCCGGGTCGACACGGGTTATCCCTCTCCGCGCTCTAGTTCCTCGTTCCAGATCCCGATCTCCTCGTAGAAGTCAGCGGCTGCGGGGTGGAACGGGACCCCCTCGTAGGCGTTCTCGACCCAGAACGACTCGTCTTCGAGCCGGGTTAGCAGCGCGTGGTACTCCGAGAGCCCCTCGCGGGCCTCGTACATCGTCTCGAGGAACGCGTACACGGTATCGTACTCGAGGTCGTCCCGGCAGACGAAGTTGTACGCGAAGGTGATATTCCAGACTTCCTCGGGGGCGAACGCGGCGTCTTCGAGCTCTTCGCCGGGGAACGACTCGGCGAGCAGGCGTTCGTCGGCCTCCCACTCCTCGACCACTTCCTCGGGCACCTCCAGCACCCGGAGGTCGACGGTCCCCATCATCTCCTGGAGCCAGCCGGGGACGATCTCGAAGTTCATGTACGTGCCGACGCCGACGTCGAGCCGTCCCTCGCTCATCGCGCTCGCCTGCTCGCCGTAGTCCTCGCTGACCCGCTCGTACTCCTCGACCGCGTAATCGAGCGCCTGTTCTAAGGCCGCGGCCGTTCCCGATCCTCTGGGCGTCGGCGAGACGGTCGTCTCCGCCCCGATGTCCCCGATGGAGTCGAGTTCCTCGTTCGCAGAACAGAAGAACCACGGCAGGTCGTAGTAGTGAAACACCTGATTGAGCGAAAAGTCGAGGTTGTCGAACGGCTCGACGCCCTCCCGGACGTCGGCCGCCGACCAGTTCTGGATGTAGACCATCTCGGCCTCACCGCTCTGCAGCGCGCCGATGTTCGCCTCGGTGCCGGGGCTAGTCTGTGCCTCGACGAACACCTCGTCGGTGTTCTCGTTGACCGCCGCCGCGATGCCCTGGTTCGCGGCGTAGGCGGCTGTCGTCGAGGTCGCCGTCCGCATCCGCAGCTCCGCCGCTCCCTCGGGGGTGTCACCACCGTTCTCGTCCCCTCCCTCGTCTACGGGCCGCGGCTCGTCGCCGCCGATACAGCCCGCGAGGCCCGTGACTCCGGCTCCCGCCCCGACGAGAAACGCCCGCCGGTCCAGTCCCCGTCCACCCGCCATCAGTCCACCCTCCCCTGTTCGCTGTTCTCGAAATGGGCTCTGATCGTTATCATTGTTAATTCCTGTCGTGACCTCCCTTCCCACTCATCCCTAATAACTATTCGTAGTCGGCCGTCGAAAACGATACCCGTCCGTCACTACAGCGTTTCGTCGCCCTCGACGATCCGCTCCGCCCGCCGGGCGAGCGCCGGGACGCGTTCGCGCATCTTCGGGTACATCGGATCGTCGGAGTTCCCCTCGAGGTAGCGCCGGAAGAACATCTCCCCGAGCGCGGCGAGCTTGTACACCGCGAGCGCGCGGTAAAAGCGCTCGCCCTCGAACTCGGTTCCCGTCCGTTCCTCGTAGCGTGCGACCAGCTCCCGGCGGGTCGGGTACCCCGCTCGCTCCATGAAGCGGGCGGTGAGCTCCGGGACCG
>JAWARX010000286.1:0-3743 GCA_038893155.1 Halalkalicoccus sp. | reverse complement strand
GCGCGATCCCGGCGTAGGCGGTGACGAACCCCTGGTTTCTCACCAACGCGAACAGCGCCGTATAGAGCGCGCGGGCGATCCCGCGGCGGTGGTGGGCGGGATCGACGTAGACCGAGACGTCGACCGACCACCGGTAGGCCTCGCGGTCCCTGTGGGCCCCGGCGGAGGCGTAGCCGACGACTCCGTCGAGATCGCAGACGAGCCACGGGTAGCGGACGGTTTTCTGCGCGATCCTCGCGGCCATCTCCGCCTCGGCGGGCGGTTCGACCTCGAAGGAGACCACGGACTCGGAAACGAACGGGGCGTAGATCCGGGCGACGGCGGCGGCGTCCCCGGCGGTCGCGGGGCGAAGCTGTGCGGTCATGGGTCGTGCTCGGAACGGCGGAGGAAAAACCTCGCGTTCACTCTCGGCGTGCGAGGAGTCTGAGAACGATCTGGAGGACGTGGACGAACACGCCCATCACGGCGATGTAGACGCCGATGGCGGCGAGCGAGACGGGGAGGTCGCGCCGTTCGCGCACGCGCCAGATCTCCCAGCCGAGCCGGAACAGGAAGCCCGCAAAGATCAGGACGAAACCGGCGAGGAGGGCGGTCGGCGCGAGGAACGTGCCGACGGCGATCGCGACGATTCCGAGCAAAAAGGCGATCGTCGAGAACGTCGACCACCGGGCGAAGGACGTCGAGCGGGCGTAGACGTACAGCGCGATCAGGAAAGTGATCCCGCCGGTGACGGCGGCGGTGATCGCGAGGGCCGGAACGCGAAGGTCCGGCGGGGCAACGGAGAGAACGCCCGCGCCGAACGTGCCGAACGCGCCCTGCAGGATCACCATCCCGAGGAAGGCGAGCGGGGCGTGCCCGTTCATCACGCCGCGCTCGGCGATCCACTCGCCGGCGAGCAGCGCCGCGCCGTAGACGAGCACGCCGAGGATGGGTGCGGCGAACAGCGTCTCGTTCACCGCGGCGAGCGGCGTCGTCGCGAGCACGTAGATCAGCGCGACGTTCAGGACCATCAGGGACGCGGCGAGGAAGACGACCTTCCACTCGCGCGTCGAGAGCAGGAAGCCGCGACGGGTCTCCCTGCCGGTTTCGTACGACATTGCCCCCAGTAGTCGCCGCAGGCGGATAGATGGATCGGCCGACGGCCGGCTATCGCTCGCCGGCGACCCAGCGATCCGAGAAGGCGACCGAACAGCCACACCGGGCGTACGCGTGGATCACGTCGCCCTCGGCATACAAGCCGCCGACCTCGTCGTTTTCCTCCTCGGCGAAGGCGAACGTATAGCGGACGTCGTCGGCCCCGCAGGCCGGACACGCTCCCCCCGAGAGGTCGGCGTCGATTTCGCCCTCGGCGTCCATCGCCTCCTTTGCGAACGCCATCGCATCCGTGCCGGCGACCTTCGAGAAGGCGCTTCGCCCGCTGTCGCCGGGAACGGTAAGGACGACCCCCGCCGCGGTTTCCTCGCCGTAGGCGGCGAGTTTCCCGAGGTCGTCGACGGAGTCCGAAGAAAGGTAGATCGCCACGTCCTCGGGGCGCTCGCCCGCGAGGAACTCGTCCGTTCGGCTCATCTGTCCTCCAGGTTCCGAGCGATGTTCGCGAGGCTGTCTTTCGGTCTCTCGACGGCCTCGTAGACCGCTTCCGTTCCGGGCTCGCGAAGCCCGTAGGCGAAGTCGGGTTCGATCACGTCAACCAGTACCGAGCCGCCGACCGGCCGGTCTACCTCCTCGAGCCACTCCCTGAGGCGGTTCGCACCCGATCCCTGCCGGGCGTCGTCGGGCGTCTCGTAGGCCCCGCTGACGTGTGGGTCCTCGCCGAATCCGCCGTGGACGACCGTGTAGTAGGTCGTCCCGTCGATGACGACCCTGAGAACCTCCCCTTCGGGAAGCGAGCCATCGGGCAGGTCGATTCGCTTTCGGCGCGCGCCGTGGCGAGCGACCCGCGCGCGCAGCGTCTCGACTGCCGGGTTCTCGCTCGAAATCCGGTCCATGAGAACGGTTACTCGTCCGCGTCGTCGTCGCTCGCGCCGAAGAGCTCCTCGACGCTCTCGTCTCCCCGGGTCGTGATCTTGGAGTTGATCTGGACGACCTCCTCGCTGATCTCGCGGCCGCGGACGGTGACGCGCTTTCGCTCGCCGTCCCGCTTCGGTTTGTAACCCGTTCCACCGGTCAGGAGCACCTGTTTGAGGTTCGGACCCGCGACGTCGTCCCGGAGGGGACGGCCGGCGGTGTCGGACGCACCGGTGAGTTCGAGTTCGTACCCCGAGAGCCCGACCGCTCCCCCGTCGACCTCGTCGCCGAGTTCGCGCCCGAGGAACCGGTTTGCGTCCTGTCCGTCGACGTCGCGCTGGTAGGTCGCGCCCGTTTCGGGATCCGAAACGACGACCTTGAAGTCTGCCATGCCCGGATTCAGACGGGCGGCGGTAAAAAGCGTGTTGAACCGGGACGCGCGGTCGTCTCGCTCACCCGCCCCACGCGTTCGGCCCTCGATCGACGGGTCCAAACCCGCCGGGACGCTACCCGGAGCCGATGGATATCGAGTTCCTCGGCGGCGCCGGGGAGATCGGCCGGAGCGCGATCCTGCTCGACGAATCTCTCTTGCTCGATTTCGGTATGAGCACCGACAACCCGCCGCGCCTCCCGATCGAGTGCGATCCCGACGCGGTCGTCGTCTCCCACGGTCACCTCGATCACGCCGGGGCGGTGCCCGCGTTGCTCTCCGGGGATTCGCGCCCGGCAGTTCACTGGACGCCGCCCACGAGGGAACTCGCGATGACGCTCGCGCGCGATACGCTGAAGCTTCACGGGGGGTCCTATCGGTGTCCGTTCACCGAGACCGAACTCGCGCGGCTCACGCAGGTCTCGGAGACCCACGCCTACGGCGAGCGATTCGAGGCCGCCGGCTACGAGGTCACCCTCTACAACGCGGGTCACATCCCCGGCAGCGCACACGTATTGGTGGAGGAAGCGGGACGGCGTCCCGAAAGCAGCCCGAAACTGTCCGACGATGGCGGCAAGAAACGGTTGCTCTACACGGGCGATTTCCACACGGACCCACAGCGGCTGGTGTCGGGCACGACGGCGCGTCCGGACGCGGATCTCGTGATCTGCGAGAGCACCTACTCGGACGTGACCCACGGGTCCCGCGAGGCGGTCGAGCGGCGGTTCGCAGAAAGCGTCAAGACGACGCTCTGGGAGGGCGGCACCGTCGTGATCCCCGCGTTCGCCATCGGGCGCACCCAGGAAATGCTCATGATCTGCGAGGCGTACGACATCCCCTGTTACGTCGACGGGATGGGCAAAGGGGTTACAGAGATGCTCAAGCGCTACCCCGCGTTCCTGCGCGATCCCGAGGCGTTCGCCCGGGCGAAATCCCACGCCCGCTTTGTCACCGGGAGAGACGGCCAGCGCGAGCGCATCGCAGCACAGAACGCGGCCATCGTCACCACCAGCGGAATGTTGACTGGCGGTCCGGCGATGCGCTACATCCCCGAGATCCGCGAGAACCCGACCAACAAGATCGCGATGACGGGCTATCAGGTCGAGGGGACGCCCGGACGCGAGCTACTCGGAACGGGGAGTGCCGAAATAGCCGGGCGGGTGATGCCCGTCGCCGCGCGCGTCGAGTCCTACGACTTCTCGGCGCACGCCGACCGCGAGGGGCTGTTCGACTTCCTGTCGAGCTACCGGGAGACGCCGCTACTGGTGAACCACGGCGACCGCTGCGAGGCGTTCGCGGCAGAAATCGG
>JAWARX010000285.1:0-3773 GCA_038893155.1 Halalkalicoccus sp. | reverse complement strand
CGTGTGTCTGCGGGCTGACCGCCGACGCGAGCGAGGCGACCTCCTCGGAGCTGAAGGGCCGATTCGGCGAACTCGCGTACGTCATCAACACCCTCGACCGTATGCGCGAGTTCGAGGCGATCCCGCTGTACGTTCACGCAGAGGACGAGGCGGTGATCTGGGACGGGGAGGCGATGTTCGTCCTGATCGGCAACGCCCGGCGGTTCCCGGTCGAAGGTCGCCAGCAGGCGAACGTCGAGGACGGCCTGTTCGAGGTGACGATCATCGAGGACGTCTCGACGGGGCAACTGGTACGAGAAACGGCGAGACGGCGGCTGCTCGGCGGGGAGGTGAGTAGTATTCACCGGCTGGTGACGTCCTCGCTGACCGTCGACGTCAGGACCGACCGTGCGGTGTCGTTCAGTTTCGACGGCGAGATCGAGCGGTTCGACCACCTCCCGTGTCGGGTGCGCCCGGGTGCGCTTTCGGTCCGCGTCGGCGAGGCCTACGAGCCGACGCCGCCCGAACCGAAGGGTGTTTGACCCCGCTCGCTGAAGGCGGACTATGAGCGTTCAGGACACGACGGGCGAGGGGACACACGAGAACGCCCGCCAGAACGTCGTCGCGGTCGACGGCGACGACAACGCACAGGGCGTCGTCAACCGGCTCGAAGCACACACCGGCGACGGGATCCGCCACCGGGCGTTTACCGCCCTGCTGTTCGATCACGACGACAACATCCTGCTGGCCCAGCGAAGTCCCGAGAAACGCCTCTGGGACACCTACTGGGACGGCACCGTCGCCTCCCACCCGGTCGAGGGTCAGAGCCAAACGGAGGCCACCGCCGCCCGCCTCGACGACGAACTCGGCGTCCAGCCCTCCCAGTACACCGACCTCCGGGTGACCGACAAGTTCGAGTACAAGCGCTACTACCCGAACGAGGGCGTCGAGCACGAGGTCTGTGCGGTGCTCAAATGCACGCTCGACGACACTACCTTGGACCCCGACGAAAGCGAGGTCGCGGGGCTGATGTGGGTTCCCTACGAGCGCCTCTATGAACACCCCAAGTGGTACCGCCAGCTTCGGCTCTGTCCCTGGTTCGAGATCGCGATGCGCCGCGATTTCGAGTAGCGACTGACCGCCTTTTTGTCTCCGGCGCGAGAAGCGTGTGTATGGTACTCGACAGTCGCGTCTATCGCCTCGTGGACGGTCCCGCCAACGTCTATCTCGTCGACGACGGCGAGCTCACGCTCGTCGACGCCGGGGCTCCGAAGGACGCCAAGGCGATCCGCGAGGGGATCCGCGCGCTCGGTCACGCCGTCGCCGACGTCGACCGGGTCTTGCTCACTCACTACGACTACGATCACGTCGGCGCGCTCGCCTCGCTCGGGCTGAACGCGCCGGTCCACGCCGGCGAGCCCGACGCGACCTACCTCACGGGTGCCGAGAAACCGCCGCTTTCGAACAAGAAGGGACTCCTCCAGCGCGTCCTCGGGCGGACGCTCGATCACCCGGATCTCACCTCGCTTCCGGTGGCCGACGGCGAGGAGATCGGCGGCTTTTGGGCCTACCGGACGCCGGGCCACACGATGGGCCACACCGTCTATTTCCACCCGGAGCTCGACGTCGCCTTCCTCGGGGACTGCGTGCGCGAGAAAGACAGCACGCTCGAACCGATGCCGGGCTTTCTGTGTGCGGACTCGAAGCGAAACCACGAGAGCATCAAGGAACTCTCGGCACGAACCCCCAGCTTCGATTACGGCGCGCCGGGCCACGGCGAACCGATCACGGCGGGCGCGAGCGCCGTCCTCCGGCGAGTCGCCGCCGGGCTGTGATGGGCTGTGGATCGAGTCAGGGGCGCGTCGTCACCCACACAGCCACGACGCCGAGAAGCACCGCCGGAATCAGGGGTAGGACGAGGTACGCGACGAAAAACGGCAGCATATCGGGTGGGTGAAAGAGGATGATCGCGGGCGCGACGAGAAAGGCGAAGACGATCGTGCCGACGAGCGTCCAGCCTCGCCAGTCGAACTCCCGCTCGTCGAGGTCCGTCGCGGGCTCGATCCCCGGCTCGTAGACGTAGCGCTCGCGATCGCCCATACCTACAACTCGGAGTCCGGAACCACAACTACCTTTCCAAACCCCTCTCGCTCCTCGATGATCTCGTGTGCGCGGGCGGCCTCGCTCATCGGCAGCGTCTCGCGAATCTTCGGCTCGAAGGTGCCGTCCCACACCAGCGAGAGGCCCTCTTCGGCCTGTTCGGGGGTCGCCATCGTCGAGCCGATCACCGAGAGCTGATTCCAGAACATCCTGTTGAGACCAGCGCCGGGGTTCGGGCCGGTCGTCGCCCCGCAGGTGACGATCCGCCCGCCCTTCGCGAGGCTTTTCAGGGAATCGTCCCACGTCTCGGCGCCGATGTGATCGACCACCATGTCGACGCCCTGGCCGTCGGTCAGTTCTCGGACCGCACTGCCGAACTCCTCTTCAGCGTAGTTGATCGTCTCGTCGGCCCCGATCTCGCCGGCGTATTCGAGCTTCTCGTCCGAACTCGCCGTGGCGTAGACGGTCGCGCCGGCGTGGGCAGCAACCTGGACCGCGGCGTGACCGGCGCCGCCGGACGCGCCGAGCCCCAGAGCGTCCTCGCCGGCCTGTAGCTCACCGCGGTGAATCAGCATGCGCCAGGCGGTCTGGAACACGAGCGGCGCGGCCGCGGCGGTCTCCCACTCTACGTGTTCGGGTACCGAAACGAGGTTGTCTTCGGGGATCGCCGCGAACTCGCTGTGGACCCCGCGGACGTGCTCGCCGATGATGTGGAATCGCGGGTCGAACGTCGGGTCGTCCATGCGCTCGTCGCCGACGCCGGCGAGCAGCGCGACCCGGTCGCCCTCGCCGAATCGGGTGACGTCCTCTCCGACCTCGCTGACGACGCCGGCGCAGTCGCTGCCCGGAACGTGGGGCATCTCCAGATCGAGTCCGGGAAGCCCCTTTCGCGTCCAGATATCGAGGTGGTTCAGCGCGCCGGCTTTCACGTCGACGAGCACCTCGTCGCCTTCTATCTCCGGATCCGGGAACTCGCCGTACTCGATGACCTCCCGCCCGCCGTGTTCCGAGAACTGGACTGCGTCCATACGCGTGGGCATGGCTACCGCACCCAAAACTGTACTGGTGGCGGCCTTTTAGACGGTGGCACGAGAAGCGCCCGTATGGCCGAGGACCAGCGTCACGACGACCGCAAGAACGAACACGACCACCACGATCACCATGACCACGACACCGAAGGCGTCGACGATCACGACGGACACGACGAGGGCCACGACCACGCACACGATCACCACGACCACGACCTAGCGGAGCTCGCGGCGGGCGTCGTCACCGTCTCGACCTCGCGCGAGGCCGGCGAGGACCCCTCGGGCAACGCGATCATCGAGATCCTCGAGGAGGAGGGGATCGACCTCGCCCACCGCGAGCTCATCCCCGACGACTTCGACCGGATCCAGCAGACCGTCTCGAACCTCACCGACCGGGACGACGTCGACCTCATCGTCACGACCGGCGGCACCGGCGTCACGCCCGACGACGTGACCGTCGAGGCCGTCGAACCCCTGATCGGCAAGACCCTGCCGGGGTTCGGCGAGCTGTTTCGAACGCTCTCGTACGAGGAGGTCGCCACCCGCGTCGTCGCCACGCGCGCGATCGCCGGGATCGCCGACGGCGTCCCCGTCTTCTGTCTCCCCGGCAGCGAGAACGCCGTCCGGCTGGGGACCGAGGAGATCATCGTCGAAGAAGCCCCCCAT
>JAWARX010000284.1:0-3790 GCA_038893155.1 Halalkalicoccus sp. | reverse complement strand
TTCATCGAGGCTCACCACCGAACAGACCGTTCCCTGGAACTCGATCTCACACTCGTAACCCGTGAGCGCCTCCAGGACGTTCGGCATCGCGGCGACGATCACGCTGTCGACCTCGTGGCGCTCCGTCGAGCCGTCGCGCTCGACGACGAGCTCGTTCACCCGCCCGCCGGCAGTCTCGACGTCCGTCGCGCGCGCCCCGGTAGCGACGGTCTCGCGCCCGACGGCCTCGATCAGGACCTCGATCAGCCGGGCGAACCCGCCGTCGAAGTAGCCGAGGATCTCCCCGCGACGCAGGTCGCGCTCCCCGCGGAACTTCACGCGCCCGAGCAGCCACGCCGCGCTCACCTCCTCTTTTCGGGAGCCGAACTTCGCGTCCAACAACGGCTCGAAGAAGTTCTCGTAGATCCCCCGCGTGGTGTGTTCGAGCAGGAACTCCCGGACCGGCACGTGCTCGTAGTCCTCGATGTCCTCGTAGGTGTCGAATCGCGGGACCCCGTTTCGGAGATCGATCTCCTTCGTGAGGGCGGCCAGTCGGAGCTTGTCGTAGAGACTCATGTGTGGATACGCGAGGATCTCGACGGGCGTATCGAGGGGGTGGACCTCGCCGTCGACGTAGTAGGCGTTCTTTCCGACGCGCCACTCGAGTTCCGTCCCGAGCCCGAGCTGTGAGGCGAGTTCGACGATCGTGTGTTCGGACTTCGAGAGGTGGTGATAGAACCGCTCGATCGGGTCCCCGGCGGTCTCGTAGCTCGCGGCCAGCCCGCCGATCGAGTCGCTCGCCTCGAAGACCTGCACGTCGTGGCCGGCGCGCTGCAGGCGATAGGCCGCGGCCAGTCCGGCGATCCCGCCGCCGACGATTCCGACGCTGTCAGTGGTAGTTCGGGTCATATGTCAGATCAGTCCGACTCCGTCGCGATCTCGCGCGCCTCGCGGCTCTCCTCGACGGCGGTGGTAAGCGAGACGTTGAGCGCGAGCATCGATCCCACGCCGCCGAGCACCGTCACGCCGTTTTTGATCGCGTGATCGACGATCGCCGCGCCGAGCGCGACGCTCGCGCCGATGGGCGTCAGCGCGACGACCAGTACGGTAAACGCGCCCTCGTACATCCCGATGCCGCCGGGCGAGAGGGGAAGCACCTTCGCGAGGTTGCCGACGCTGACGGCGAAAAAGCCGACCGCGAACAGGGTGAGAATCGGGATGTCGACGCCGAACGCCAGCAGGACGAGGATCGCCGCGAGCACGTCGATGCTCCAGATCGCGAAGCTGCTCGCGGCGATCCGAGCGGAGGCCCGGCGGTTGCCCGCGACGAGCTGGACGTCGCCGACGAATCGCTCCGCGATCTCGGTGAGGACCTCCGCGGAGGCTCCCGACCCGAGGCGGTTTCCGAACGCGCGGACGTAGTTGCGGTCGGTCCGCACGCTCGCGACGATCAGTCCGATCGCGGCGAACGCGGCCAACCCGACCGCGCCGGCGGCGATCATCGTCGCCCGGCCGCCGCCCGCGACGTCGGTACCGACGATGTCGGCGTACAGCCCGCCGAAGCTGGTCGCGCCGGTCGCGGCGAGACCGAGAAAGACCGTTCCCGCGAGCGCGGTGACCATCAGCAGGTCGAACACCCGTTCGATGGCCAGCGAGGCGAAGCCCGAGGGGTAGGGGACGTTCCGCCGGGCCTTGACGATGTACGCCCGGATGGGATCGCCCGCACGGGCCGGGAAGACGACGTTGCCGGTCTGGCTGATGAAGATCGCGCCGGTCAGGAAGTCGACCCGTTCGTGAAAGCCCAGCTCCGCGAGGATGTCGCGGTAGCGAACGCCCATCAGCGGCAGGGAGATCACGTAGACGAGCGCGGACAGCGCGATCAGCGCGGGGTCGGCCTCGGCCATCCGCGCGAGCACCTCGTAGGGGTCGAAAAACTGCGCGCCGAAGACGACGAGCAGCAGGGTAAAGAGCACGCCTCCGGCGATCGTCGTACGCTGGGTGATGCGCGGGTCGACCGAGTACTCCCACCACATGCGTGCGACCCCGCCGCCCATGTCCAGTACGTCCCGCGAGAAGTCGACTTTCGTGTCGCCTTTCTCCTCCCAGCGGACGGGGAACTCCGTGACCCGATAGCCCATGTGCTGGGCGCGGACCATCACCTCGGTGTCCCAGAACCAGTGGTCGTCCTCGACGGCGTCGAACAGCTCGAACGCGGTCTCGCGGTCGAACGCCTTGAACCCGCACTGGTGGTCCCGCACCGTCGAGGGGAGCGCCAGCCGAACCATCCCGTTGAACACGCGACTCGCACCGCCGCGTTTCAGCGAGCGGTCGGCCTCGCTGCCGCGGGCCCACCGCGAGCCGGTCGCCACGTCGTAGCCCTCGGTTCGGATGCTCTCGACGAGCTCTTCGAGGTGGCGCATGTCCGTCGCCAGATCCGTGTCGAAAAAGACCAGCACCTCGCCCTCCGAAACCCGGAAGGCCTGTTCTACCGCCCCGCCGCGTCCGAGGCGCTCTTCGCCGTGAAAGTGTCTGATCCGGGAATCCTCGCTCGCGAGGCGGCTCGCGATCTCGGGCGTTCGATCCCCACAGCCGTCCTCGGCGATGATGACCTCGAAGTCCTCGGCCGGGAGGAATCCCTCGAGGGTTTCGATCGTCGTCTCGACGGTCTCCTCGATCGTCGATTCCTCGTTGTACGCCGGAAGCACGACGCTGACGGCGCGGCTCATCCGGCGATCCGCCCGCCGGAGTCGTGGGCCGAGGCTGGCTGACCGCGCATGCGTGGTCCGTCGGTTGGGACGACTCTATCACCCCACCGGTGACTCGCCGACCCGTCTAATGAGTGCGTCATCCTCCCTGCCCACCTCCGATATCGCTCATGGTACGTGCGTCGTCATAAACCTCCTGCTGGATCGTTCACCCCGTTCATATAACGATCGGCGACAGACGTTCGTTACGACACGATACGTGACAGGGGTATCAATCGGCGGCCGGGGCCACGCCACCCGTCGCGTAACCTCGCGTCACCGAGACCAGCGCCTTTCGGTACTCGCTCTCGCCGGGGTCCTCGGAGAGGTCCCGAAACCGACGTTTGAACGCCCCGAAGTCGATGGTCGGAGCGTCGCGGGCGGCCGCGTGAGCCAGGTCGTACAGGCGATGGTTCTCGGAGATCAGCGAATGGCGCTCGACCAGCGCCAGCGCGAAGGCGGCGTTGACCGCCGTGATCTCCGGGTCCGCGCCGGGGGAGATCCGCGCCCAGCCCGGCCGGAGCGGACGCGGGCGATCCGCGAGCGCACTCGCCAGCCCGGATTCGAGAAACGCGACCAGTTTGTCGGCCGGCCCCAGCGTCAGCGTGATGTCGTCGGCGTAGATGTCCTTCATGTGATTTGCGATCTGATAGCAGTGAGCCAGCTTGCGGCGTTCGACGGTTCGGCCGGCGAGGCCGAGGTAAAGCGCCTCCTCGGTCGACTGGGTGTGAGAGGGGTGTTCGGCTTCGTTTCGGTGCATGTGGGCGAACTCGTGTAAGGCGAGTTCGCGGGCCATCGCGCTCGTCGCGGCCCGCTTCGAGACGTTCAGCACGTGGTACTCGCCGGGGTGGGCGGTCCAGGTGCGCTCGTCGGGGTCCTCGCGGACCCGGACCTCGACGGGCAGGTCGAGGTCGTACTCGGTCTCGAAACGGTCCCGAGCGCTCAAGAATGGGGAGGGCGGGATCGCACCCCTGACGCGGAGATCCATGGGTGGTTGTGCCAGGGGTTCGAGGGATATGACTATTTCCACGAAAGCCCTCGGCCGGATCTGGCGATCCGGCCTCGCC
>JAWARX010000283.1:0-3802 GCA_038893155.1 Halalkalicoccus sp. | reverse complement strand
TTTAACACGGAAGGGGTATCTGGTATGAGTCGAACGCATGAGTATTCGAGATGCTTTCTCGCTCGAGGGAGATACAGCGATCGTCACTGGCGCCGCACAGGGGTTAGGCAAGCAGATGGCGTCCGGGCTCGCCGAGACGGGCGCAGACGTCGCGATCGCTGACATCAACTATTCGAACGCCGAAACGACTGCAACCGAACTCGCCGGTGAAACGGACGTCATCCCCGTGGAGGTCGACGTGACAGACGAATCATCAGTCGAACGGATGGTCGAGGACGTTACCGACCGGCTCGGCTCGATCGACGTGCTCGTCAACAACGCTGGGATCGTTGAGCAGTCCCCGGCAGAGAAAACAACGATCGATTCCTGGAAGCGCGTGCTGAAAGTCAATCTCGACGGTGTGTTTCTCTGTGCCAAACACGTCGGGGTTCAGATGCTCGAGCGCGGTGAGGGAAAGATCGTCAACATCGCCTCCATGTCCGGTTTCGACGTGAACGTCCCGCAGAAACAGGCCAGCTACAACGCCTCGAAAGCCGGCGTCTCTATGCTGACGAAGTCACTGGCCGTCGAGTGGGCCGACCGGGGCGTCAGGGTGAACGCGATCGCGCCGGGGTACATGCGAACGGATCTCGTCGACAAAGTGCTCGAAGAAAACCCCGACATGGAGGAGACGTGGCTCGAAAACACGCCGATGGGACGACTCGGTCGTCCGGAAGAACTCCGTGAGCTCGTCGTCTACCTCGGCTCGGACGCCTCCTCGTACATGACCGGGTCGACTGTCGTCATGGACGGCGGCTACACCGCCCGATAAGAATCTCATAGCCCACGACCAGTCATCGACACGATCGATCCGAGGGAACTTGAGGTCAGTCGTCGGTCGCGACGAGATCGACCATCCGTTCTTTCGCCGGACCCCACTCATCGGTATCGACCGGTTCGTACGTTCGTGGCTCGAACTGGTTCGCGACCAGTTTCCGTCCGGTTTCGAGATCGGGCACGATCTCGAGGGCAATCGCTTGCGTCAGCACGTTCCCGATCGCGGTCGCTTCGGTCGGGCCGGCCTGCACAGGCCGGCCGGTCGCGTCGGCGAGTAACTGACAGAAGAACTCGTTTCGGACGCCGCCGCCCCCCAGAACGATTCGTTTCGGTGGCGTCGCCACGACGGACCCCAGTTCGTCGAACACCAGCGCTGTCTTCGCCGCTAAGCTCTCGAGGAGACACCGGACGACCTCGCCTTGCCGGGAGGGGACCGGCTGTCCGGTCCGCTGGCAGTACGAGCGGATTTTCGACGGCATCGATCCCTCAATCCCAAACTCCTCGGCGTCCGGATCGACGAACGATTGCGTCGGTGCGGCGGATCGCGCCGCTCGGAGAAGGTGCTCGTATTCGACCGGTTCGCCGACCTCACGCCCCGCATTTCGCCACTCGCCAAGGAGGAAGAATCCGGCAACGTTCTTCAGGAGGCGAACGGTCCCGTCCGCACCCAACTCGTTCGAAAGCGAAAGCTCGAACGCCGCGTCGGTCACCAGCGGCTCGCGCCGTTCGACCCCGAAGAGGAACCACGAGCCAGTCGAAAGAAACGCCGCGTCGTCGGTCAACGGCAGGCCGGCGACGGCCGAGGCAGTGTCGTGACTCGCAGGCGTTACCAGCTCCGGCGTCGTCGAGAGCGACGCGGCGACCTCCGGATCGACCGGTCCGAGTCGAGCGCCCGGCGATTCGAGATCCGGAAGCAACTCCGTCGGCAGCGAAAGCTCCGCGAGCAGGTCCCGCGCCCACCTCTTGCGTTCGGGATCGACCATCTGCGTCGTTGAGGCGATCGTCACCTCGCCGGTCGCTCGCCCGCCCAGCAGCGTCGACAGCAACTGCGGCATCATGAGCAACTCGTCGGCTCGCTCGAGCAACGACGGCTCCTCCAGTGCGAGCGTGTACAGCTGCCAGAGCGTGTTCGGCGTGTTCCAGTTCGTGATCCCGGTCACCTCGAAGAGCCGCCGCTTCCCGACGGTCTCGAACAACTCGTCTTTCGCCGCCGTTGCCTCCGGATCGCGGTACGATGTCGGGTCTCGAAGCACGGTCCCGTCGCGCACGAGCCCGAAGTCGAGGCCCCATGTATCGATTCCGACCGCATCGACCCCGTTGGCTTGCCGATCCGCCGCCAGAACTCCCGCGATCGTTCGCTCCCGGAGTGTTTCGAGATCCCACACGTAGCGCCCGTTGGCCTTGACTGGCGCGTTCTCGAACCGGTCGACCTCTTGGAGTTCGAACGTCGAAGCGGTCAATCGACCCAGGTAGACGGTTCCGCCGCTGGCGCCGATGTCGATCGCAACGACGTTCATCCTCGATTCCGTGATCGCGCCATCCCTGCTCGCCGGTGTGACTCGACGAACCCGATCGTCGACGTCGGGTTACTGACCATATCCGTCGAGTTTACTCTGGAGGCGTTCAATCTCGTCATCCGGAAGGATCTCCGGTTCCCCGATCGCTCGCGCCTGATAATGGATCCGAGCGCAGTACTCTACCATCAACGCAACCGTGTACGCGTCATCGAGCGACTCCCCGACGGTCAACACGCCGTGATTGCGAAGCAACGTCGCCTTCGCGGATTCGCCGAGACTGTCCACGGCCACATCACCGAGTTCCTGGGTCGCGTGAGTTTCATACGAGGTAACCGGGACCTCCGTTCCAGCGAACGCCACGAGGTAGTGCGACGCCGGGATCGGCTCGCCAAGCGAGGCGAACGTCGTCGCGTACGGCGAATGCGTATGGACGACGGCCTCGACGTCCGAACGTTGTTCGTGAACGGTCAGATGCATTGGAAGCTCTGTTGAGGGATCGTACGCGCCTGAAACGACGGTTCCGTCCGTGGTCGTGACCGGAACGTCCTCGATAACGACTTCCTCGTACGGAACACCGGACGGACTGATCGCGACGCGGCCGTCGTCGAGTCGAACGCTCAGGTTACCGCCAGTTCCGGTCGTCAGATCGTCCTCGAGCAGTCGACAGCCGTACTCCCGAATCTCCTTTCGCTGGTCTCGGAACTGCTGTTCGTGTCCGGACATGCTGCGTACGAATCGGTCACAGTATAAACAACTTTTGACGACCATCTGTCCACTATTGGATAACGGCATCACCACGAAAACGACGGCGTGAGTGGGACACGGCAACGGCCGTTTCGCCGTATCGGCGAGTGGCGGTCGGAGCGACAAGTTATTAATAGGGTGTCCCACTACTCCAACTCGGAGCCCTCGCGTGAGAGTACCACGCGTTTCCGGTCGGGGCACCATCGCGCCTCACTGGTAGTCGACTCCGGAATGGGAGAGAACGTGACACAGCCGCAGACCGATACGATCGACGAAGAGACTGCCGTTTACGGTACGGTCTGGTCCTCACTCGCCTCGTCGGTATCACCGACGGCCCGTCGTTCGTCCTCGGGAGCGCGCTCGCCGACCACTTCGTTCGGACCGGAGTCCCGCCGACATTGGGGCGTTGCTATCGTCCGTCGACCGGTACGCGACGCCGTTCGACTGACACGGAGCCGGAACACGGCCGACCCGCGGCGAACCGAACTGAAGACCCTATTATGGAACACTCAGCCCGAGCCACGCAACCCGAATCGCACACAGACCAACCCTCAACGAGGAATCCACACCGATGCGCACAGCAACACTGACCGACATCTGCGAAATCACCGTTCAGGAACGGGATCGCCCAGAACCGAATGACGACGAAGTGCTCGTTGAGGTCCGTGCCTGCAGCGTCTGCATGACGGACTATCACATGTATCACGGTACGTTTGCCGTCGAGA
>JAWARX010000282.1:0-3803 GCA_038893155.1 Halalkalicoccus sp. | reverse complement strand
CCGCCGTCCAGGAGGATCGGTACTACCCCGGCGGCACCGCGTTCCAGGGCCCGGTCTTCAACCTCTTCCAGATCGAGCTGGCGGCCAAACAGATCTACCCCGAGGAGTTCGGGGAGTTCCACAGGCCGGGCGAGGTTCCCGAGGACGAACGGCTGTTCGACCGTGATCGGGTTGCGGCCATTATCAACGGGGAGAGCTGAGCATGAGCGAAACTGACACACCAGAGAGCACCGACTACGAGTACGACGTCGTCATCGTCGGCGGCGGCCCGGCGGGCTGTTCGGCGGGCGTCTTCTGTGCCCGCGAGGGCCTCGACACCGCGATCTTCGACCGGGGAAACTCCTCGTTGCGGCGGTGTGCCCACCTCGAGAACTACCTGGGCTTTCCGGGGGGGATCGACATCGAGACGTTCTACGACCTCGCACACGCCCACGCCGAGGCCGCGGGCTGTGAGATCGTCCCCGACATGGTCGAGGTGGTCCGCCAGCGCGAGGGGGGCGGGTTCGTGATCGAAACCCAGGAAAACCGGCAGGTGAGCGCCGGACGGGTCGTCTCGGCCGCGAGATACGACGCCGAGTATCTGAAGCCCCTCGGCGAGGAGGCGATGTTCGAGAGCTACGAGTACGACGGCGAGACCCACGAGCACTTCGATCGCTCCTATCCCGATTCCGATGGGGCGACCCCGGTCGAGGGGCTGTACGTCGCCTCGCCGGCCGACGAAGACGATCAGGCGATCATGGCCGCGGGTCGAGGCGCGCGCGTGGCCCGTCGGGTCATCGCCGACGCCCGGATGGACGAGGGCTGGTGGGAGAAAGCGGCGGAGGGCGTCGACTGGATGCGCAGGGAGTCGAGCCTGGACGACGAGTGGGCAGAGCGCGAGACCTGGGTCGAGTGGTTCGACGAGCACCACGCAGACGCCCCCGTTTCCCCCGACGGCGAGCGCTTCGAGCGGGTCCGGGAGACGTACGTCGACGAACAGCTCTCGACGTACCTGCCCCCCGAGGAGATCGACTCGCGGGCGACGGACGGTCAGGAGGCGCTCGCGGCACACGTCGCCCCCGAAGCCGCCGTCGAGGCGATCGGCGAGGAACGGCTGCTCGACGCGATCGACGACGTGGCGATCGGTGAGTACGCCGCCAGCCTCGGGAGCGAGGCACGATGAGCGGCGAGTCGGGCGTGGGGACCGACCGCCGGTCGGCCCTCGGGGGGCACCGTCTCGCGTGGCTGCTGGACCCGAAGCTGATCACCGTCGCGCTCGCGAGCATCGCCGTGGTCGTTCTCGGTGGATTAGTGCAGGTGAGCTTCGGGGCGTACTCGATGAACCTCGGGCAGGCGTGGGCGGCGGTGTTCAACCCCGACGTGATCCTCAGCGGGCAGGCCTGGAACGCCTTTCTCTTCGGCGGCGAGCTGCCCGATATGAGTCGCGAGAGCCTCATCGTCTGGAACATCCGCCTGCCGCGGGTGTTCGTCGCGATCATCGTCGGCATGAACCTCGCGGTCTCGGGGGCGATCTTCCAGGCGGTGACGCGAAACGAGCTCGCGAGCCCCTTCATTCTGGGAGTGTCCTCCGGGGCTGGGCTGATGATCCTGCTGACGCTCGTCGTCTTCGGCAGCCTGACCGTCTTCCTCCCGATCATCGCCGCGGTCGGCGGCGCGGTCGCGTTCCTGGTCGTCTACGCGATCGCCTGGAAGAACGGCACCTCGCCCGTCAGGCTGGTCCTCGCCGGCGTGATCGTCGGGACCGTACTGGGCTCGCTGCAGACGGCGCTGTTTTTCTTCGCCGACGACATCGGCGTCGTCCAGTCGGCGATCGCCTGGACCACCGGCTCGCTGACGGGCACCGACTGGCAGCAGGTCAGGCTCGCGCTGCCCTGGACGGTCGTCGCGGTCGGACTCGCGATCGTCGGCTCGCGACAGTGTAACGTCCTCTTGCTCGGCGAGCAGACCGCCAAATCGCTGGGGATGTCGATCGAGCGGGTGCGGTTCGCGCTGTCGGGCGTCGCGGTGCTCGCCGCTGCGGCCAGCATCGCCGTCGCGGGGATCGTGAGCTTCGTCGGGCTGATCGTCCCGCACATCGTGCGAAACGTCGTCGGCAGCGACTACAAGAAGCTGATCGTCGGCTGCGTGTTCGTCGGCCCGGCGCTGATGGTCGCGGCGGACGTCGGGGCGCGGCTCGCGCTCAACCCCGTCCAGATCCCCGTCGGCATCGTCACCGGGCTGATCGGCGGGATCTACTTCCTCTACCTGATGAAGAAAAAGGAGAACCTGGGTGAGATCTGAATGGCAAACACACCACAACACGCCGAACCGAGCGAGCCGGAGCGCGAGCGAGCAAGAGGGATCCGATCGAATGCGAGGGCGGCGAGCGACGTAGTGGGTGAGAAGCTCGTGATCGGCTATCCGAGCGCGGACGAGCCGGTGATCAAGCGCGAGACGATCAGCGCAGAGCCGGGTGCCGTAACCGCCCTGATCGGGCCGAACGGGTCGGGCAAAAGCACGCTCCTGAAGGGGCTTGCAAACCAGCTTGCGCCCGATTCCGGATCGGTGTTGATCGACGGCAATGACATTCATTCCCTTGGGCCGAAGGAGCTCGCGCGCAAGCTCGGACTGCTCTCCCAAGAGAGCGTGGCACCGGATAGCCTCATCGTCGAGGACCTCGTGATGCACGGGCGATACCCCCATCGGGGGTTTTTCGAGAGCGTCACCGACGCGGATCGTCGGGCGGTCGAACGGGCGATCGATCTGGCCGGCTGTGGCCATCTCCGCGAGCGGGAGGTCGGCCAGCTGAGCGGCGGGCAGAAACAGCTCGTCTGGATCGCGATGGTGCTCGCCCAAGAGACGGACGTACTCCTGCTCGACGAGCCGACGACGTTCCTCGATCTCCACCACCAGCTCGAAGTGATGGAGATCGTCGAAACGCTGCGCGACGAAAGCGAGATCACCGTCGTGGTGGTGCTGCACGATATCGAGCAGGCCGCCCGCCACGCCGACTACATGGTCGCGCTCAAAGACGGGGCGATTCAGGCGCGTGGGTCCCCTGAAACGGTGATCACCGAAGAGCTGCTCGCGGAAGTGTTCGAGATCGAAGCCGAGGTCGAACCGACGGCACGTGGTCCGCGGATCACGCCGATTCGTGCCCTTCACGATACGGGAGCGCGCGGACCGGAAGAGAGGGAGGCGGTAGAAAGCACGCGGATAGCAGACGACAGGCCATGAGCACCGACTCGGAGGGGCGCACGCTCGAAGATCGTCGCGAGGGGGTCCGCTGGCCGATGGTCCGACTGCTACGCGAGTACGGGCGGCCGGAAGGTCATTGGTTCGCACTCGGAATCGTCGGCACGATCCTCGCAACCGCTGCCGGGCTGGTTCCCCCACTGGTGCTCGGGATCGCGATCGACGCCGTCTTCGTCGAGACGGGGGCGTTCTCGCTTCCGATCGTTCCGGACGCGTGGCTCCCGACGACACAGGACGGGCAGTTCTGGCTATCGGCGGCGCTGATCGGCGTGGCGTTTCTCGGGACCGCCTTCTTCGACTGGGTGCGCGGGGCGAGTCTCAACCTCTTTTCGCATTTCATCCAGCACGCCATCCGCACGGCGACGTACAGAAAGATGCAGTCGCTCGATATGACGTTTTTCGACGAGAAACAGACCGGGGAAGTCATGAGCGTTCTCAACAACGACGTTGGAAACCTCGAAATCTTCCTCGACAACGGGATGCACAGCGCACTCCGGCTCGTCGTGATGGTCATCGGCGTCACCGGAATTCTCTTTCGCTCTTGTGAAGTACATTGTTGGGGCGCTCTT
>JAWARX010000281.1:0-3817 GCA_038893155.1 Halalkalicoccus sp. | reverse complement strand
GATGAAATTAACTAATGCGGCAATATAGTATTATATTGAGGTACTACGTGAATCATAGTGCCCGAAGTCAGACCGCCGGCTCGTCGAGCGTGTCGAGAACGCGCCCGGAGAAGTCGACCTCGGAGAGCTCGCCGGCCTCCAGCGCGTGGAGCCACGCTTCTTTCATCCGCCAGCTTCCCCTGCACCGGTCCGACTCGGCGTCGATCACCGTCGCCTCGATCGTCGTCGGCTCCCAGCCCTCCTCGACCGCCTCGCGGAAGACGTTGATCATCCGTCCGATCTGCTGGTGGGGGACGCCGTTTCCGGGCGCGACGGTCTCGTACTCGATCTCGATGCGGTCGTCGTACCGGTCGACCTCGCGGAAGTAGACTCCCTGGCCCATCAGCCGGTAGCCGGCCTGTTCGACCGCGTCGTCGTCCGTCTCGAAGGACATACCGAGCGTATGGCGGGCCGGCGTCTAATCAGTGGCGCTCCCAGAACCGTTCGAGCCCGAACCCGAGCATATCGGGGCTCACCGGCTGGAACTCCTCGCGCTCGGCGTCGGGGAAGTGCTCGCGGACGCCGTCCCACGACTCGCGGGCGTAGCGGGCGTCGAGCAGCACGCGCACGCCGGCCTCTTCCGGACCGCGGATCACCCGTCCGATCGCCTGTCTGGCCTTCCTGACCGCGGGGACGGTCAGCGCGTACTCGAACCCCGAGCCGAACGCGCGGTCGTAGGCGGTCCTGACGGCCTTCGTCCGCGGGCTCGCGGTGTTGATGATCGGGACCCCACAGATCACGGCCGCCGAAAGGCGATCTCCGCTGTAATCGACGCCTTCCGTGAGCGTGCCCCGGAGGCTCGTCACCAGCACCTTCCCCTCGCCCGCGAAGAAGTCGGTCTTCAGCGCCTCGGTCGCGTCGTCGCCAGAACTCTCGTCGAGCAACACCGGTTTTTCGACCCGTGATTCGAGGTGCTCGGCCGCCCACGTCGCCTCGGCGTAGTTGGGCATCCCGACGAGGACGTTGCCCGGGCTGGCCGCGACATCACGGAGGAGGTCGCCGTAGAGCCGCCTGACGTCGCTCTCCTCGTCGGGCGCGCCGCGATTCGCGTAGGTGAACTTCGGGGCATCCACTGCAAAACTCGCGCGGTTCTCGGCGGGGAACTCCAAGGGGAACGTGCGCTCGACCACCGGCCGGCCCTCGCTCGCGAGGTGGTCCAGCCCGGTGACCTCGCGGAACACGTCGAGCGGTTCGAGCGTCGCGCTCATCAGCACGCCACCGCCGAACTCCGCGAGCCGGTCGCCGATCGCGTCGCTCGGCACGCAGTTAAACAGCGCCAGCCGGGCGGCGTAGGCCCGTCGCCACGATCCCTCCGGCTCCATCCCGTCCCACGTTCGCTCCAGCGTGATCTCCCTGAAATACGTCTCGTGATCCGCCCGATACCAGTTTCCGAGCAGGCGACCGACCGCCGGCGTTGCCCGCGTTCTCTCTTCGTCTTCCGCGGCGTTCAGAATCCGCTCGACGACCGCGCCGACAGACCGGGCGCGCACCCACGTCCCCCCGTCGTAGCCCGCCTCTTTTGCCCACTCGGAGATCGCGTCCTCCGAGGGCGTCTCGGGATCGCGAAGCGGGAGTTCCTCGTCCGGGAGCTCCGTGGGGTCGGCCCGCCAGCCCGGTCGTTCGCGATCGAGGTGGCTCACGATTCGGCGGTCGAGCTCCTCGCGGAGCTCCCCGAGAAACGCCCGCAGCTCCTTGCACTCCGCGAGCGTCACGTCGCTCTCTTCGAGCTCCTCGCGGACGAGCTGTGCGTCGGCGGTCGATTCCCTCTCGGAGGTATCGTCTCGTCCGCCCATCTCGACGGCCTGGATCACCCGCGTGAGCTCGGTCTCGGCGTCCCGCAGGGTCGTATCGGCTACCCCGTCGCTGACGAGATCCCGAACCCGCGGTTCGAGCATGTGGGCTTCGTCGCAGATCAGATAGGTCGAGTCGTCGAGCAGCGCACCGGTGAACGACGCGGTAGTGAGCGGGTCGAACGCGTGGTAGTAGTTTCCCACCACGACCTCGACCTCGGGGATGAGCGCGCCCATCATCGAGTGCGGACAGGTGCCATGCGAGGCCGACAGCCCGACGAGATCAGCGGGCGTCAGATGGCCCTGCTCGGTGAGATCGAACGGCACCGCCTCGACCGCATCGCCGTCGTCGGGGAGGTCCTCGAGATACCGGGCGTAGAAGGGACAGTACTCGACGTCGTCGAACGCGGGCATCGCGGGCGGGTACGGCGTCGGCTCGCCGGCGGTTTCGAGGAAGTCGCCACCCGCGCTCGCGCTGTCTCCGAGCCCGGTCTGCTGGCTTCTGGCCTCCGCGGTCAGCGCGCCCGCGGTGGTCGACCCGCCCTCGCCGACGAGCGTGCGCGTCTTCTCGCGGAGGGTCTCACACCGGTCGTAGACGTTCCCCGAATCGATCCCCCCCGCGCTCTCGCGGCTGTAGGGACAGACGTCGGCCTTCCCGACCAGCGTCAGCCCCGAGACCGGGGTCCACCCGTCCGGGAGGTTCGCGTTGATCGTTTCGAGGTCGGTCTCGAACTGTCGGAGCTGTTGTTTGACGCTCGTGAGCACGAGCACGCGCTCGTAGTCGCTGTCGGGGTCGCGCACCCGGTCGATCCCGGCGGTGAGCGCGAGCATCGTCTTGCCGGTCCCGCAGGCCCCCTCGACGACGGTGAATCCCCCCTCTTCTGCGGTCTCGATCGCGGTCTCGATGCCCTCCGCTTGGCTCTCGTAGGGCTCCTCGTGGCCGAAGATGGCCGACCAAGCGGGCATGCGTTCTACTCCCCGTGGGCGCTGCATAGACCTGTCGAACGCTGATTCGGTGATCGTATTTGAACCTTCGGCGCCAACCGGTCGCATGGATCGCTCGCACGACACGGGATGGATCACCTCGCGGACGATCGACGTCACACGCGTCATCGACGCACCGGCGGAAGCGGTCTGGGACCTCCTCGTGGACACGCGCCGCTGGCCCGAGTGGGGCCCCTCGATCACCGACGTCGAGTGTCGGGATCGCCGGATTCGACCGGGCTCGACCGGACGGGTGCGGCTCGTCGGCGGCGCGTGGGTCCCCTTCGAGGTCACCTATCGCGACGCCTACCGCTGGACGTGGGAGGTCGCGGGGATCCCGGCCACGGGCCACCGGGTCGAGCCCCGAAACGGGTCCTGTCGGGCGGTGTTCGAGGTTCCCCTGCTCGCGGCGGGCTACGTCCCCGTCTGTCGGCTCGCACTCTCGCGGCTCGCACGAGCGGTCGAGTGACCGCCCTCACCAGCGAAAGCCCGCGTGGGCCTCGGGCATCGAGAGCGGACTCGTCGGGAGCCCCTCCGTGATTTCGGGGTCGTTGTAGCCGCCGGGTGCGACGTCGTTGGCCGCGTCCGGATAGAAGATCGAGGCGAGCGCCTGGATCTGTCCGCGGCCGGCGTCGAGTTCGAACTGCCCGCCGCCGTAGGTCGCGATTCCGCGCCCGTCGCAGTGCTCGATCGTCTCGAACAGCGACTCGACGGAGCCAAACCTGGAGGGCTTGACGTTGAGCCACGATGGCTCCCAGGGGAGGGCCTCGACGTCTTCGACGCCGTGGATCGTCGCGTCCCACGCGACGCGCTCCTCGTGATCCCGAAGGATCGGCCGGGTCTCCTCGGTGAGCGCG
The DNA here is from genome assembly GCA_038893155.1 of Halalkalicoccus sp. Lineage (GTDB taxonomy): Archaea > Halobacteriota > Halobacteria > Halobacteriales > Halalkalicoccaceae > Halalkalicoccus. The sequence goes on along the minus strand of JAWARX010000281.1, from coordinate 147 downwards.
GGGTCCTCGATCACGGCCTCCGGGATGCCCTCGATCACCCGCTCGTAGAGGTCCGGATCGGGCGGCTGATCGACGACGGTCCCCTCGTACTGACCCTTCAGGTCGAGGGCTCTGATGGCCCCCGTTCCGGCGAGCCGGGCGATCAGC
>JAWARX010000280.1:0-3827 GCA_038893155.1 Halalkalicoccus sp. | reverse complement strand
CCATACACACTGCTTTCCTCTAAATAACCTGTCTTCAAGTATAACGCTGTCTTATTTAGGAAATTAACGTCTGACGAAACTTTTAGTTGATCATATCGTTATGTAGAATCAGAATGAGCGCGGAAGATCGACTAAATGACGCGATCGACGACGTTGAGGTGGCCATCCGGAACTTCAATCTGGCCGCCAATCCGGACAGTCACTGGCGAGCCGGTCCGTACAGTCCGTCGGTCGAGGGGGCGTTTCACTCCTCGCCCCTGTGGGGGATACACTTCGAGACTGATCGCCCGATCCGGTTCGGTCAGACGTTGATCGAGGCCGAAGAACCCGGGACGTTCACCGCCCGAATCTTCCGACTCCGACAGGACGGGACCGCCGGAGGGTGGATCGATCAGAGAGAGATCGAGGCCACCGGCCAGCCCGAGCAGTGCGTCGATCTCGACATGTACGCCCCACCCGGGGAGTACCTGCTTTCCCGGCCGATCCCGCTCAACCGAACGGCCGCCGAGGAGGAATATGGGGAACAGATAAATGATCACCACGGCTCGATACTCCGTCCTTCGGATGAGGAGGTCTCTCTGGTGCGGATGTCGGACTACGGCGGCCTCGAAGACGACTCGATCAACGGGGTCGAGTTCTTCGGTGGACTCAACCCCATGTTCAGCTCGAACGACTTCTGGTACTACTTCTACAATCTGGAAGTGTCGACGCTAGACGAGTGATCGAGAGATGGTATACACGAACGAAGAGATACTCGACGCGCTCGAGTACACCTCGATCGGCGGGGGAAGGGGGTACTCCGAGTACGAAGGAAAGCTCCACCCGTCGGAAGCGGACGTCGAGGTCTCGACGGTCGACGGGCTACTGAACGCGCTCGACGGTCCGGAGGAGGTCATCGCGATCGAAAACGACGCCGAGCTGGATCTGACCGGCTACGAAAACATCGACCTCGGCTCCAAGACCCTCGTCTCCTATCGGGGATGGGGCGATCAGGACGGGGCGTTGCTCTACACGAACAGCCGGGGATACTACGGCAGCCGACCGTACACCCTGTTCGAATCGTTCGGCGATCCGCGCGTAACCGGTCTGCGGATCAGAGGGGCACGGTGGGACGAGGAGTTCACCCGCTGGGACTACGACGACAACCTCGCACGGGCGTTCATGCTTCGCGGTCCGAGTGCCCGGATCGACAACTGCGAACTGTACGGCTGGACGTGGAACGCCGTTCACCTCAAGGGTAACGGGATCGACGTCCGAACGGACGCACGGATTCACCACAACCACATCCACAAGGCCTACCAGATCGGCTACGGTTACGGCGTCGGTATCTGGCGAGGCTTCGCTCACATCCACCACAACTACTTCGACGAGACGCGCCACGCGATCGACGGCTACGGCTGGTGGAACACGGGCTACATCGTCGAGAACAACGTCTTCGGTCCGCGCCAGTACTCGCACGCGGTCGATATGCACTGTCTCGAAGAGAACAACGCGAACAGTCGAGCCGGGGACGATCAGGACGCACCCAACTACGACCTCCGCGCGGGCGGCTACATGCGGATCCGAAACAACACGTTCTGCATGGAGGAATCCGTCACGAGCGGCGGTATCAACGCGATCGCGATTCGCGGGCTTCCGTGGTCGGGCGTCGACATCGAGAACAACCGGTTCGCCCATCCGGTGCGGCCACCGGAGAACTCGGGTAACAGTCAGGAGGGGTACGCGTGGCGGCAGGTCAACCTGAACCTTTCGGACTGGGACGACATCCCGCAGGACGAGGAAGGATTCACGCTGAACTGGAACGACAGCGACAATCAGTTCGGCGCGCCCGACGCGATCCGGAGCCCGGCGTTCGGGGCTCCGGTCGACCTCCTCAATCCCGAGAGTAACGGAAACATCTGTCGAAAGCCACAGTTGCACGCCGAGACCCTCTCGCAGCGTCTCGACGCTATCGGGGCCGCCATGGCGGAGGTAGAAGAGATCGGTCTCCAGACGATCACGGTGACGGGAGCGGGGTCCGAGGCGGCCCACTACACGTTCACGGTCGATGGGAGCGTCGAGAAGTCCACGTCGTTCGGTGGCACGATCAACGCCTACGACGAGGTCCACGACTCGTTCGTCACGGGCCGGACGACCAACGAACCCGACTCGTTCTTCGTCGCCGGGGAGATCACCGGCTTCAGCGCGAGCGCTCCAGTTGAAGTTCAGATCGACGGCGAGACCGTCGATCCCGATGGGTTCGGCGAGACGGTGATCACGCTCACCGGCGGGGACGAAACGAGCCACTACACGTTCTCGGTTGAGGGCGACGTCGAGAAGTCCACGTCGTTCGGTGGCACGATCAACCCCTACGACGAGATACGCTCGTACGACGGGTTCGAATCCATCGTTACGGGCCGAACGACGAATCAACCGGATTCGTTCGCCTTCGAGGGTGAACCCATCAGTTTCAGCGTCAGTACGTCCACCGAAGTGCTGATGAACGGCGAAGAGATCGACCCCAGCGTGTTCGACGAGACGATCATCACGATCAGCGGTCAGGGCGAGACAGCCCACTACGAGTTCGGCTACATCGGAGACGTGGAAAAATCGACGGCGTACGACGGGACGATCAACGCCTACGACGAGATCCACGACGACGAGGTGACCGGCCGTACCACCACCGAACCCGACTCGTTCGCCTTCGAGGGCGAGATCACCGCGTTCGACGCGGACAACCCCGTTGACGTCGAGTTCAACGGACAGGCGACCGGTCCCTGGATGTAGTAACATCCGGCGGCGTTCGGACCCAATTCCGGCGTTGTCGGAGTCGGAACTCGCCTTCGTTTCGCCAGTGGCCAAGTACCGTCGTACAAACGGCGTATTGCATAAATTGAAGTACCAGTGTTACACGATAGGAGACACATGGTTTCGGGAGGGGAGCTTCGTCTCGTTGGATGGTTGCTCGAGGAGGACAACTCGATAGCGCCGACCATAAACGAGGACAACGAGGTCGTGTATCCGACGGCGGCGAGGATCCTCGATTCCCAGCGGTCGGCCAGAGAAACCCTCGACTCGCTCGCTAGAAGGGAAATACTCGAAAAGGAGCTCGCCAGAAAGGGATACATCTGTCCGTCCTGTGGCTTGGACGCGATGCGATACAGCCGGGCCTGTCCCGACTGCGATTCGATTCACACGACCGGGCGGGTGCTCGTACGCCACCCGGACTGTGGTCACTCGGGACCCGCCGCGGAGTTCGACTGCAGTGGGGGCGGACGACGGTGTCGGGGGTGTGACACTGCCGTGAAGGCGACCGAGCTGAACTACGAACAGCGTCACGTCTGCCTGGACTGCAAATCGATTTTTTCGGAGCCGCGACACCGCCTCCAGTGTCGCGTCTGTCTCGAGACGTACCCACCGAAGCAGCTCTCCGAACGACTCCTCTATACGTACCACCTGACGGACCACGGGCGTGCGTGGTACCATATCCGGATGATGACCCGAGAGCAAGCCCGCCGGGCGTTCGAGGACAAAGGGTACGCGACGGAGATGGACGCTACGGTCCGGGACGGCGACGGGACGCGCACGGTCGATCTGTTGGCGGATCACGGTGTGCTCGACAGACGGGTCGTCGCGAACATCCACGACGGGATCGAAACGACGGACCTCGAACGCCTCCGAGCGTGCGCCGAGGCGGCGGCGGCCCATCCGACGATCATCAGCACCGACCGCTTCGTCTCGAAGGAGGTCCTGCGGGAGATCAGAAACCGGGAGATGGGACTGCTTACCGTCCAGCGGGACGGGACCCTCGGTGGCAACCACGTTCCGTACGGCAGCGAAACCGAGGT
>JAWARX010000279.1:0-3829 GCA_038893155.1 Halalkalicoccus sp. | reverse complement strand
CGCCCTCGCCTCTCTCAGGCATGAGCACCACCGAACCGGAACGGCCGGCGGTCGAGACGACGACCGTCACGGTCGTCTGCACCGGTCACGTTTACGGCGCAGTGGGAAAACACCGCTTTTCGTACACGTTCGAGGGCGATCGGTTGCGCGACCTGCTCGACGCGCTGTTCGCCGAGTACGACCTCGCGGACATGCTGATGGCCGAAACCGAAGCGGACGCGACCGCCCACGGCTGGGCACCGGCTCCCGAAACGCTGCCCGGAACGTGGAAAAAGAATCCGGAGGGCGAGCAGACCCGCGCGTACGCCCGCGTGCTGATCAACGGGCGGTTCAACGAACACGCAGCGGGCCTCGACACCCGGCTCGAGGAGGGCGACCGCGTGGCGCTGGTCTACCCGTTTATGTTCTGCTGTTGAGCCGGTCGGCCGCCACCGCCGACGAACGAACACGTTCGGGGTGAGCTGTAGGGGGCCCGGCGACCTCGGTTCGGGCATGAGCGTCGTTCCGGGGGACCTCGATACGGACCGACAGCCGCCGATGACGGTGCCGCTCGGGCACTTCGTCCTCGCGTGTTGTTTCCTGCTCGCGGCCGTCGCGTTCGAGCTCGCCGTCCGAACGGGTCTCGCCCCGGCTTTCGGCTCGCTCGCGACCGTCCACCTCCTGTTGGTGGGCTGGATCTGTCTCACGATCATGGGCGCGATGACGCAGTTCGTCCCCGTCTGGTCGGGCACGCGGCTTCACTCCCGGCGGCTCGCGGCCGTCCAGCTGTGGCTCGTTTCGGTCGGCCTGCTCGGGTTCGCCGGGGGCCTTCTGGCCGAACGGCTCGTCGTGCTCCCCGCCGCCGGCACGCTGCTGATCGCTGGGTTCTGGACGTTCGTCTACAACGTCGGGCGCACCCTCCGAACCGTGTCCGGCTACGACGTGACCGAGCGCCACTTCGCGCTCGCGCTCGGCTTCTTCCTCGTCGTGACCGGGCTGGGCGGCCTCCTCGCGCTCGATTTCGTCCGGCCCGTGTTCGCGCCGCTGTCGGTGAGCCGGCCGGCCGTCCTGTCGGCTCACGCGACGCTCGCCGTCTTCGGGGCGGTCCTCACGACGGTCTTCGGCGCGCTCTACCAGCTCGCCACGATGTTCACCCGGACCGAGTTCCACGGGATCGACCGCCCTCTGCGCCGGTTCGAGGTGGTCTGCTATCCGCCCGGGGTCCTCGCGCTCGCCGGTGGCCGCCTGATCGAGTCGTCGCCGCTCGCGCGTGTCGGCGGCCTGCTGGTCGTACTTTCGGTCCTCGGGTTCGGCGTCCTCCTCGGTCGCCGGCTGTTCGAGGCGCGCGTCGAGCCCACGCCGATGCTCTCGCGGTACGCCGTCGCCGCGGGCGCGATGGCGCTGTGGGCGACGCTGACGCTCCCGACCTGGCTCCGCGACCCGCTCGCGTCCGACGCGCTGCTTGGCGCGCCCGGAACGCGCTCGCTGCTCCTGTTCGGCGTCGTCGGCTTCGTCGTCCTCGGGACGCTGTACCACGTCGTTCCCTTCATCGTCTGGGTGCACCGCTACAGCGACCGGCTGGGCTACGAGGCGGTGCCGATGATCGACGACCTCTACGACGGTCGCCTCGCCGCTGCCGATTTCTGGCTCCTCTCGGTCGGGACGCTCGCGCTCGCCGATCGCCTCGCTCTCTCCCCGACCGTCTCGATGGTCGGAGCCCTGCTCGCTCTCTGCGGCGCGGCGCTCTTTTCTATGAACCTGCTGGGCGTCGTCCGCGCTCACAGCCCCCACTCGGTTTTCGGTGCCCTCGTCGGCGCGCTCACCGCCGGTTCGGAACGGCCAGCCGCCGACGGCGATCCTGCCGGGACCGCGGGCGACGGCTCTTCGGACTGATCCGGACTCAGAACGGGGCGCGCGATCCGTCCGAATGCAGTCGATCCCCGTCTCTCCCCTCGTCGAGGGGATCGACGCCGGAGTCCCCGTCCGGAGCCGGCGTCACCGAACCGGTTTCGAGGAACACCGCTTCGAGGGTTTCGAGCCGTTCGTTGGCCGCGTCGCTCCGGTCGTGAATCGCCGCGGTCCGAACCCGGACGAGGTCGTAGTCGTGGCGTTCGCCGAGAGCGTTCCACGCGCGGATCCGCGACGGCGAGACCTTCCAGGCGAACGTCTCCCAGCGGCTCGTCGGCGTGAACTCCGCGCGGAGCACGGTCGGGTCGTCGCGCTCCCCGGCGTACCGGAAGCCCGCCTCGTCGTGGCGAGGATCGAGGTTCAATCGTGCGAGGTTGTAGCCGAAGGTAACGTCGTAGACGCCGCGTTCCTCGAACAGCTCCCGCGTGAACGCGTGGAACGCGACGTGGTCCTCGTCGGCGAGCACGCGATGGCCGTCGAGAAAATCCCCCGGCTCGGAGAGGTGCTCGGGGACGAACGCCTCGATCCCGTCGAAGTCGACCTCGCGACCGCCGAACGGGGAGGGGATGTCGACCATGGAGGGGGTTCGAACGCCGCCGACCTGTGGCTGTTCCCGGAGATGTTCGGGTCGGAGCCCGAACCCGATCTATCGACTCGGCAAGCGCGTCACCCCTCGCGACAGATGGCGGTCACGACGCGCCCGTCGGTCTCGACGGTGTCGTATTCGTAACCACGGTCGGCCAGCTTCGGGTAGAGGAACTGCGGCTCGCGGTCGTTGTACTGGACGAGAACGGTCTCGGAATCGAGCTCCGTCAGCCGTTCGAGGGTGCGCTGGAGCGGCTGTGGCGGCGGCAGCTCCCCGACGTCTATCGTCTCGTACGGTCTGTCTTCCGGTGCGCCGGTTGCGTCGAGGACGGTTTCGTCGCCCATATCCGTCGTCGGGCCGCCCGGACACAGACACTTGTCCCGAACCCGTTCGGCCCGACGCTTTCGATCCGACCGACACATCCGTCGTTCATGGGGCTCGCGTGCGAATCGGAGACCGGGATCGATCGTCTCGAGGAGGCGTTTCCGGACCGCCCCGAACGGATCCGCAGGCGGGAGCTCGATCGTCCGCTCGCTCAGGCGCGTCTCGTCGAGTCCGTAGCGGCAGAAAAACGTCTCGAGGGCTCGATCGCGGTGGTCGCCGGCCCCCTCATCGACACCGAGCTCCCCGGGGTCGGGCACGTCGCCTTCGAGCAAGCGAGCGGCGAGGTACTCGCACGCGACCCCGGTCGGGTCGTCCGCGATCCGGCGGGCGCACGCGGGCAGATCCGACGGCAGTTCGACCTCGTCCAGTCGGCTCGGTATCCCGTCGGACAGGGGCTTCGATAGGCCGTCGCCGGGAACGGCCGTTGGCGGATCTACCAACCGTTCCGTCCGACGGGATACGGCGTCGAGCGCCCGACGACCCCCGGTGGCGAGGCGCTCGCGCTCGCTCGAAAACGCCGCTCCTGTCAGATAGTTCGTGAGTGACATGCGTGATCGATCCCCTCTACTCGGTACTATCAGCCCGCCGCGGCGGCCTAAACGTGTGGGCGAATATGTTCGGAGCGCTCAGTTCCCGTCGTAGCCCGCCGGAACGTGTGCACACAGCGGGTCGCTTTCGAGGGGATCGCCGGTGTGGGCGTACGCCCGCGAGCGGCTGCCGCCACAGACGCCCCGGTAGGAACACGCGCCGCACTTCCCGGAGAGGGCGTCGGGATCGCGCAGCCGACGAAAGAGCGGTGCCTCCCGATAGACGTCGGTCACGGCCGTCTCGCGGACGTCGCCCGCCGATTCGGGCAGAAAGCCCGAGGGATACACCTCGCCGGTGTGGCTCACGAACGCGAAGCCGTCGCCGGCGGTGATCCCCGCCCGGCGGTTCAGCTCGCCGCCCGACTGGAGGACGACCCGGCGGTAG
>JAWARX010000278.1:0-3831 GCA_038893155.1 Halalkalicoccus sp. | reverse complement strand
TCTAGGAAATAATCGGAGTTCGGTTGGGTCTGCGATCGTGATAGGGAGCCCGGCCGCTTTTGCGTTCCAGCTCGACAACTGACGTCGTGTGATTGTAAAGAAAACGATGTAAGCCGGTGGAGGGATTTGAACCCTCGGCCTATTCCTTACGAAGGAATCGCTCTGCCAGCTGAGCTACACCGGCGAACTCGCGCGCGAGTCCGCCGAGGATCGCAGTTCCGAAGGAACTGCTCGCCACCGGCACACTACGCGTCGTATGCATAGATAGACACCAAGATCGGTTTAAGCGTTGTGAATCACGCCGGACGCGAGAGGCGAACGTCGAGACAGACGTTGAGTTCGTGGGGTGCATACGAGCGCACGACCCGGCGCGTTTCGAGGCTCACCTCGCAGTCGCCGGCGGCCTCGCGGATCGCCCGCTCGCCCGGTCCGAACGGGTCCTCCTCGTGAGCGATATCGTAGTAGTGAAGCACGCACTCCTCGCTTGCAATCGCCATCGCCGCGTCGAGAAACTCGCACGCGCTGTGGGGCAGGTTCATCACGATTCGGCTGGCCCAGTCCTCGTACTCCGGCTCGACCTCGCGAACGTCCCCGCAGATCGCCGTTACACGCTCCGAAACGCCGTTTCGCCGTGCGTTCTCGCGCAGGTACTCGATCGCCCGCTCGTTGATATCGACGCCGACCGCCTGTCCGCCGCGGGCCGCCGCGGGGATGGCGAACGGGCCGACCCCGGCGAACATGTCGAAGACGCGTTCGCCTTCGCGTACTTGCTCGGTCACCCGGTGGCGCTCGGTCGCGAGGCGCGGCGAGAAGTACACGGCTGCGAGGTCCAGCGCGTACTCGAAGCCGTACTCGCGATGAACCGTCTCGGTGCTCTCGCCTTCGAGGAGCTCCCAGTCGCGCACGCGCGTCTCGCCTTTCACCTTCGAGGCCTTGTTCAGCACCGTCTCGACGGGGAGGTCGGAGTCGACGATCGCGCGGGCGATCTCCCGCGCACGCTCGGGATCGTCCTCGTCGAGAATGGCGACGTCGCCCAGCCGCTCGTAGGAGGGGCGAAAGCCGAGCAGGTCCGCGGGCGTCGTCTGAGTCTCCCGCGCCGGGACCTCCCGTTCGACCACGTCGAGCGCCGGCGGAACCCCGCCTGGATCGGTGACGGGAACGTAGAGCCAGCCGTCCTCGACGGTGATCTCGTACTCGTCCGCGATCAGGTCGGCCTCGGCGAGTTCCCGGCGCGTCGCCTCGCCGTCTTCCCGCCGAACGCGGACGCACGGTGCCTCCATACCCGCAATCAGCCGGTCGACCGGCTTACCGTTGGCGTTTCCGTCGAACGCGCCGCTTAACCCGCCGGCTTTCCCAGTTCGAGTATGCTCACGTTCATCGGTCTCGGTCTCTACGACGAGCGCTCGATCACCGTCGAGGGCCGCGACGCCCTCCGGAACGCGGATCGGGCGTTCATCGAGCAGTACACCAGCCGGCTGGTCGGCACCGACCTCGAAACGCTCGAAACCGAACACGGGGTCGGGATCGAACTCCGCGACCGGGCGGGCGTCGAGGGGGATCCCGAGGCGATCCTCTCGGCCGCAGAAACCGAGTCCGTGGCGTTTCTCACCGCGGGCGATCCGATGATCTCGACCACCCACGTCGACCTACGGCTCCGGGCAGCCGATCGGGGGATCGACACCCGGATCGTCCACGGAACGACCGCCGAGGCCGCCGCAAGCTCGCTGACCGGCCTCCAGAACTACCGTTTCGGCCCGGCGACGACGCTCCCGTTCCCGTACGCCCACGGCGCGGAGGGGCTTCCCGCGAGCGTGACGAACACCATCGACGAGAACCGCAAACGGGGTCTGCACACGCTCGTCTACCTCGACATCAAGGTCGGAGGGAGTCCGACCGGCAACCGAAACGTGAGGCGGTCCGGTGACAAATCCGACCGCGACGAGTACATGACCGCGGACGTGGCCGCTGGACTCCTCGCGGCGGAGTATCCCGAAACCCTCGCGGTCGCTGTCTGTCGGGCCGGCAGTCGGGAGCCGCTCGTCGTCGCCGATTCGCTCTCGGCGCTCGCGACTCGGGAGTTCGGCGAGCCGCTCCACCTGCTCGTGATCCCCGGGAACCTGCACCACATCGAAAGCGAGGCGCTCCGGGCGTTCGCCGGCGCGCCCGAGACGCTCGCGCCGCTCGAATGAGGGCGGGAGGTCGGTGGGCCGCTGTCGGGCTCGTCGCGGGCGCGATCCTGCTGGTTTCGGTGATCCCGATTCCGGGATCGGTCCCCAAAGACGGCGGCGTACCGACGAGCGCGCTGTTTCACGTCGTCGGCTACGCCGTCCTCGCGGCGCTGCTTTCGATCGCGTTGCTCGCCACCGAAACACGCGTTCGCGCGGCCCTCCTGGGTTCGGGCGGCGCGAGCGGCTACGGCGCGCTGATCGAGTGCGTTCAGTACCCCATTTCCTACCGGACGTTCAATTTCCTCGATATGCTGATCAACGGGGCGGGCGCGGGGGTCGGCGTTCTGCTCCTGTTCGTCGCCCTCGCGCTCAGAGAAGCGCCGTGAGTCCGCCCCCGACGATCGCCAGCCCGCCGAGCCCGAGACAGATGACCCAGAAGTCCACCCGATGGACGACCTTCATGATGGCGTCGATCGCGCCGTAGCCGACGACCGCGCTCGCGATCAGTGCGACGATCGCCTCGGGGCCCGTGGTCGGAAAGCCGTCCGTGACGATGATGAGGAGTCCGGCCCCGATCCCGGCGGGGATGCTGAGCAGGAACGAAAGCCGGAACGCCGAGGGGCCGACGTGGCCGCGAAAGAGAAGCATGCTCGCGGTCGTCCCCGAGCGCGAGACGCCCGGGAGGATCGAGACGCCCTGGATCGCGCCCACGAGCACGGCGTCCAGCAGGTCGGGGTTCTCCTTGCCGCTGACGCCGACCGACTCGCTCGCGCGTTCGAGGATCCCCGTGAGAATCAACAGCACGCCGATGAGTGCGACGAACAGCCCGCCGGTGAGTTCGCGCGCGAAATCGATCAGCGTGAGATACAGCGGGATCCCCACGAGTCCGGTCACGATACAGGCGACGATCACGAAGCTCGTGTCGGCGTTCGCGTCCTCGAAGGCTCTTTCGGGTCGCCAGCCCGGCGCGGCCCGAACGGCCTCGCGGATCGTGTCGCGATAATAGAGCGCCGCCGAGACGGTCGTCCCCATCTGGAGGAACAGCGCGAGCTGGATCGTGATGTCCGGCGAGGTGCCGACGGCGGTGAGAAACAGCGAGAGGTTGCCCGTACTGGAGATCGGTAGCCACTCGACGATACCCTGTACGACCCCGGCTGCGAGGGCGATGAGAAGTTCGCGGAGCGTAGTCATCGTTTCAAACACTCACCCTCTCTGAGAAAAACGTGCTGATCCTCGCGGACCGTTTTCGCCCGGGACTCGTCACGCCGTCCTCTTCTCACGGCTTCGCCGGTCGCTCGGTTATTCGGGGAACAGCGAATCGCTGGTCGGATCCCGCTCGATGATCTCGATCTCGTGACCGTCCATGTCCTTCGTGAAGGCGTACTCGTCGTCACACGATTCGGGATCCCGGTAGTCCGGGGCGTCCCGCGTCATGAGATCGTCCCAGAACTCGTTCAGGTCGTCCGCGCGCACGCAGAGGTGGCCCCACGCGTCGCCCAGATCGTAGGTGTGATCGCCGTAGTTGTAGGTGAGTTCGAGCGCCATCTCCTCGTCGTCGGCGCCCTCGGGCTTCATGAAGTAGTTCGCGAAGCTGTCCGCCTCCCAGCGGTCTTTGTGCTCGTACTCGAAGTTATGGGAATACGAGCCGTGCGCCTCGTCGTCG
>JAWARX010000277.1:0-3834 GCA_038893155.1 Halalkalicoccus sp. | reverse complement strand
TCTCGACACCGGGATCGCGACCGAGCGGACCCGTGAACAGCTCCGCGAGGGGCTCGCCGAGCACGGGGTCGGATTCGGCGACGTCGAGCGGATCGTTCTCACGCACTTCCATCCCGATCACGCCGGACTGGCCGGCGAGATTCAGCGTGCGGGCGGCGCGACTGTGTACGCCCACGCGGCGGACGCGCCGCTGATCGAACAGAACGAACACGCGCTCGCCGAACTCGACGCCCGCCGTCGGGAGCTGTTCGCCCAGTGGGGGATGCCCGACGAGGAGCGCGAGGAGCTGCTCGACTTCCTCGATTCGCATGCGGACATCGCGGGCGAGCCCGCCGACGCCACCGAGATCGACGATGGCGACCGGATCGACTGCGGTGATCTGACCCTCGAAACGATCCACGCGCCGGGTCACGCCGCCGGGTTGTGTTGTTTTGCCTTCGAGGGCGACGAGGGACACGAAGCGTTCGTCGGTGATACGATCCTGCCGGTCTACACGCCCAACGTCGGCGGCGCGGACGTGCGGGTCGAAGCCCCTCTCGAACGGTATCTCGATTCGCTTCGCCGGCTGATCGACCGGGACTTCGCGCGAGCGTGGCCGGGCCATCGCGACGTCATCGAGGAGCCCGGCGAGCGAGCGCGCTACATTATCGACCACCACCGGGAGCGAACCGAGCGCGTCCTGGGGGTACTCGACGCCGGTCCAGCGGACGCCTGGACGGTCAGCGCCGAGCTGTTCGGCGATCTGGAGGGAATTCACGTCATGCACGGGCCCGGCGAGGCGTTTGCCCACCTCGATCACTTGGAACGGGCCGGCCACGTCGAGCGCAGCGGAAACGAGTACGCCCTCGTCTCGCGACCGGATCTCGAATCGCTGGTTTCGCCTGCCTAGTTCACTCGGCCTCCACTTCCCGCTCTTCGAGCTTGAACTTCTGGACCTTGCCCGTTGTCGTGCGCGGAAGCTCCTCGACGAACTCGACTTCTCTGGGATGTTTGTACTCCGCGAGGTTCGAGAGACAGTACTCCTTGACGTCGCCTTCGCTCACGTCGGCGTCGGGCGTCGGCACCACGTAGGCCTTTATCGTCTCGCCCCGTCGTTCGTCGGGGATGCCGACGACGGCGGCGTCCGCGACGGCCTCGTGTTCGAACAGCAGCTCCTCGACCTCGCGGGGATAGACGTTGTAGCCGCCGGTGACGATCACGTGCTTTTCGCGATCCACGACGTAATAAAAGCCATCGGCGTCGTGGTAGCCCACGTCACCGGTGTGGAACCATCGGGTGCCGTCCTCGTGGGTGAACGCCTCCTCGTTGGCCTCGGGAAGGCCGTAGTACCCCTTCATCACGTTCGGCCCGGCGATGACCAGCTCGCCGGTGATCTCGTCGAGTTCCACACTTTCCTCGTCGACCGGCCCGCGCTCGACCGGCGGCACGTCCGAGAACTCCTCGTCGACGACCCGGCAGTCGATCCCCGGGAGGGTCTTGCCGATCGAGCCGACCCGGCGGTCGTCGGGGCTGTTGAAGTGCGTGACCGGTGCCGTCTCCGTGAGGCCGTAGCCCTCGCAGACGGTCACGCCGTACAGCTCCTCGAACCGCCGGAGCACCTCGATCGGGATGCCCGCACCGCCGACGCCGGCCAGACGGAGCGACGAGAGGTCGAACTCCTCGGCGTTCGGCTGGTTGATGACGTCGTTGTACATCGCGGGCACGCCGTGCATCAGGGTGATCTCCTCCTCGGCGATCAGCGAGGTCGCCTCCTGGGCATCCCACGAGGGACGCGGGTAGTACGCCCCGCCGTCGAACAGCGTCGCGTTCATCGTCACCGTCATCCCGTAGATGTGAAACAGCGGCAGGACCCCGAGCATCTTATCCCCCTCGCCGATCCCGCCGGGGACGACCGCCACGCTCGCCTCGGCGTTCGTCGAGAGGTTCTCGTGGGTCAGCTGGACCCCCTTCGGCCGCCCCGTCGTTCCCGACGTATAGGGCTGGACGGCGTCGTCGTCCCCCGCGCGATCGGCCACGTCGAGCCGGTCGTCGGCGAGAAACTCCCCGAAGGGGGTCGCGTTCTCGGCCTCGCCGCCAACGGAGACGACCTCCTGTAGCTCGGTTTCCTCCCGTACGTCCTCGACGAACGGGACCAGGTCCGAGAGCGCGACGACCGCCTTCGCCCCGCTATCGGAGAGGAGGTGGCCGATCTCGCGGGCCTTGTACTGGGGGTTCATCGGGACGACCACGCCGCCGGCTCTGAGAGTCCCGTGAAAGGCGACGAGAAACTGCGGGAGGTTCGGCAGGTAGATCGCCACCCGGTCGTCCGCGCCGATCCCCCGTTCGTCCAGCGCCGCGGCGAACTGCCCCGTCTGCGCCCAGAACTCGCCGTACGAGATCTCCCGGCCCTCGTAGCCGATCGCCGTTTGCTCGGGGAACTCCTCGGCTACTGCACCCACCTGCGTGACGAGATTTGCCATGTTCGTTCCCGACAATGACCTTCGCTGGCAAAAAGATTCCCACCGCTGGCTACCACTCCTGTCGCTCTCTCCCGGCTCGGTTACCAGAACTTGATCCGTCGGTATCGTGTCCGTACGCTCGAAACGGGCGATTCGAAGGTCGGTCCTGCCGGGTATTATATAGGTGGTTGCTTCAGGAAGGGTATGCGACTGGTGCGGGTGCTCGTCCCCGCGGACCGACGCGAAGAGTGGCTCGACGCGCTGGACGAGCGGGGGATCGACTACGTCGTGACCAGCGAAGCGAGCAACGGCGACGGAGCGGTGCTCGTCGAGTTCCCGCTGCCGACGCCCGCCGTCGAGGCCGTCATGGACGAGCTGCGCGAGGCCGGACTCGACGAGGACTACACCGTCGTCACCAGCGCCGAGACGGTGACGACGGCGAACTTCGCGGAACTGGAGGAGCGCTTTGCCGACGAGGACGACAGCATCGATCGGGCCGAGATCCGGGCGCGCGCCGACGACATGACGCCCGAGCCGCGGACCTACTACGGGCTGACGCTGATCAGCGCGGTCGTCGCGACCGCCGGCCTGCTGCTGGATTCGCCCGCCGTCGTCGTCGGCGCGATGGTGATCGCCCCGCAGGTCGGCGCGGCGCTGACCGCGAGCACCGGCGTAGTGCTGAACGACCGGGAGATGATCGCGACGGGATTTCGCGCGCTCGTGGTCGGCCTCGTCGCCGCGGTCGTCGGCGCGGCGGCGTTCGGCTGGCTCGTCCGAGCGACGTACGTCGTCCCCGCGACTCTCGACGTCGACACCGTCACCCAGATCTCCAGGCGGATCTCGCCGGGCATGCTGACGGTCGTCGTCGGGGCCGGAGCGGGCGGGGCCGCGGCGTTCGGGCTGGCGACGGCCTTTCCGCTCTCGATCGTCGGCGTGATGATCGCCGCCGCGTTGATCCCGGCGGCCGCCGCCGTCGGCGTCGGGATCGCGTGGGGGTTGCCGTCGGTCGCGATCGGCGCGTTCGTCCTGCTCGTGATGAACGCCGTCCTCGTCGCGCTCGCGGCGGTCGCCGTCCTCTGGTGGCTGGGCTACCGACCGCCCGACTGGGCCGACCGGCCGCTCCGGGAACAGCTCTCGCCGTCGGTCGGCTACCCGATCGTCCTGCTCGCCGCACTCCTCGTCGTGCTGCTCGCGCTCGGCGTCGTCGTGGGGGGCGAGGTCGCCTTCGAGAACGAGGTCAACCGCGAGGTCGAGGCCGTGCTCGCTGAGGACGCCTACCACGAGGTCGAACTCATCGAAGTGCGCACGCAGTTCGCGGACGGCGAACTCACCGACGAGGACCGGCAGGTCGCCGTCGTGCTGAGCCGACCGGCAGACGAGGCCTATCCGGAACTTC
>JAWARX010000276.1:0-3853 GCA_038893155.1 Halalkalicoccus sp. | reverse complement strand
GGGAAAGCCCCCGCCGATGATCTTGCCGAACGTCGTCACGTCCGGCGTCACGTCGAGCTTCCCCTGTGCGCAGGCGAGCCCACCCACTCGAAAGCCGGTGATCACCTCGTCGAACACGAGGAGGGAGCCGTGCTCGCGGGTGAGCTTTCGCAGCGTCTCGTGGTAGCCGTCGACCGGCGCGACGATCCCCTTGTTCGCCAGGACCGGCTCGACGAGCACGCCCGCGATCTCCTCGCCGCGCTCCTCGAAGACCCGTTCTACGGTTTCGGTGTCGTTGAACGGCACCGGGATGGTGTGCTCGGCGAAGGAGTTCGGAACGCCCTTCGAACTCGGCGCGGGGTCGTCGGGGTCGCCCTCGACCAGCGTCGACTCCTGGGCGCCGTGGTAGCCCCCTTGCATGACGACGATCTTCTCGCGGCCGGTGTACCCGCGCGCGAGGCGCACGGCAGAAACGGTCGCCTCGGTGCCCGAGTTGACGAACCGGATCGTCTCGACGCTGGGGACGTGGCGGGCGACGAACTCCGCGAGTTCGACTTCCACCTCCGTCGGCGCGCCGTACATCGGTCCCGCGCTTGCCTGCTTTTGTACTGCCGACTCGACGGACTGGGGCAGGTCGTGACCGAGTAAGAGGGGGCCGAGCCCCATCACCCAGTCGATGTACCGATTTCCGTCGGCGTCGATGACGTGGCCACCGTCGCCCCGTTCGACGAAGAAGGGGTACGGCTGGATCGACGCGCGCACCGGGGAGTTCACCCCGCCCGGTAGCACCGACAGCGCCCGGTCGTACAGCTCGCGCGAGTTATCGAGGGTCATACCCGCGCTTGGATGGCGGGCCTAATTAATCGCGGTGGGTCGGGGTCGCCCGCGTCGCCGTCGCCTTGAACGAGGCGACTACCGTCCGGCCGGGTTCGAGATCGAGCGCCTCGACGCTCGCGCCGGTGACGAGCGCGAGAAGCGGCGTCTCTGCTCCGATGTCGAGGCGAACGCGTGCGACCGACTCGCCGCGTTCGGCGCCCACGACGGCCCCCACGAAGCGATTTCGCGCGCTCGTTTCCTCGGGAGCCGGCGTCTCGCCGGGCGGCGTGAGCGTCACGGCGTCTGAGCGGATCGCCACCGCGACCGCCTCGCCATCGCGGGGGACGATCGCGCGGAGTCGGCCCGGATCGCACTCGACCACGCCGAGCTCGCCGGTTCGCTCGACGACGCGCCCTCGAAAGACGGTCTCCTCGACGCTCGTCAGCCCGGTGGCGGCGGTTTCGAGGCGCTCGAACCGTGCGAGCAGCTCCCGCGCGCCGTCGGTAAGCGCGCTGCCTCCGCCGCCCGCCCCGCCGCGCCGGCGCTCGACTAACGGGCCGAAGCTCCCTTCGAGCTCGACCACCCGACGCTGGGCGTGGGCGTATGACCGTTCGAGCGCCCCCGCCGCGGCGTGCATCGAGCCGTGTTCGTCGATCGCCTCGAGGAGTTCGACGTCCCGGTCGGTCAGCACCGTTCCGTCGGCGACGACCCCGGTTTCGAGCGCCCCGCGTACGTCCCGCTCGTCGTCCATGTGTAGGATCGAGACGGGCCGGAGGATCAATCCAGCGGTCAGTAGACCAGTTCGCCGTCGATGAACTTGCGCGCCCGTTCGTCACGCGGGTTCTCGAAGACCCGCTCGGTCGGACCGACCTCGATGATCCCCCCGTCGAGCAGCACGGCCACCCGGTCGGCGATCCGCTCGGCCTGGTGCATGTCGTGAGTCGCGATCACGACGCCGATTCCCCCGCGTCTCGCCCCCCCGATCGCTTCCTCCAGCACCGCCGTATTGCGCGGATCGAGGTCCGAGGTCGGCTCGTCGAGCAACAGTGCGTCGGGATCGTACGCGAGCGCGCGGGCGAACGCCACGCGCTGGGCTTCCCCTCCCGAGAGCGACCGCGCATTCCGGTCTTTTGCTCCGTCCAGTCCGACCGCCGAGAGCGCCGCCCGCGCCGCCTCGCTCGTCCCGTTCTTCCGCCCGACGAGGTCCGCGGCGCTCCGTTTGAGTCGCTCCGGCCACGACTGGCGCACCCGAAGCCCGTACTCGGCGTTCTCACGCGCGGAGGCGTCGAACAGGCTCGGCTCCTGGAACACCATGCCGACGTTTCGCCGCAGGGCGAGTCGCCGACGCTCGGAGGCCCGCCAGACGTCGGTGCCGTCGTAGCTCACCGTCCCCTCGTCGGGCCGTTCGAACAGCGCGAGCAGGCGCAGGAGGGTGGACTTCCCGACGCCCGAGGGTCCGATGACCGCGAGCACCTCGCCCCGGTCGACCGACAGCGAGACGCCCCCGAACACCGGTTCGTCGTAGGCGTGGCGGAGTCCAGAAACGTCGAGGATCGCGTCCGCGCTCATCGTTTCACCCCTCCGCCGCCCAGCCGGCCCACGAGCCAGTTGACCACCAGGACGATCGCGACGAGGATCGCCCCCAGAAACATCGCCGTCTCGAAGCGGCCCTGTCTGGCCTCCAACTGGATGGCGGTCGTGAGGTTCCGGGTGTAGGAGGTGCCGTCGGCGTAGGCGATGTTCCCCCCGACGATCAGGACCGAGCCGACCTCGCTGATCGCCCGGCCGAAGCCCGCGAGGACGGCGGTCGCGATCCCGAAGCGCGCCTCCTTGATCACGACGAGCGCGACGTCGAGGCGGGTGCCCCCCATCGCGTAGGCGGCGTCTCGCACCGCCTCCTCGACGCTCGTGACGGCCGCGAGGCTCACGCCCGTGATCACCGGCGTCGCGAGCACGAACTGCGACATGATCATCGCCTCGGGGGTGAAGACGAGGTTCAACGGGCCGAGAGGTCCCTGATTCGACACCAGAAAGAGCACGACGAGGCCGACGACGACGCTCGGAAAGCCCATCCCGGTGTTGATCACGGCGGTGACGAGCCCCTTGCCGGGGAACTGTTTGAATCCGACCGCCATCGCGACGGGCAGGCTAAACAGCGTCGAGAGGGTCACGGCGATCAGGCTTACGTACAGCGAGACGCGGACGATGCTCGTGATGTAGTGGCCCTCGAAGGGGAGCTCGACGAACGCGGGGACGAACGCAAGCGCAAGCGCCTTGGGCGTCATCACGTATCGGTGTCGGCGTCGTCCTCGCTTCCGTCGCCGCCGTCGGGTTGCCAGTCCTCGGGGACGTACTGCTCGTAGTTCGGATCCTCCGAGAGCGCTTCGGGGAAAAACAGCTGCTCGCCGTCGAGCTCGTAGTTCTCGATGATCCCCTGTCCCTCTTGGCCCGTAACGAAGCCGATGTAGGCCATCGCGAGGTCGTAGTTGCGCTTCTCGTGAACCGCCGGATTGGCCGCGATGATCCCGTACGGGTTCGCGAGCAGTTCGGGACCGCCCTCGACGGGACCTTGCACGAGGATCTCCAGTTCGATCTCGTCGCGCTGGGAGATGTAGGTTCCGCGATCCGCGAGCGCGTAGCCGCCCTGCTGGCTGGCCTGATTCAGCGTATCGCCCATCCCCTGACCGGTTTCGAGATACCACCCGCCGCCGGGTTCGGTGCCCGAGGCCTCCCAGATGCGGAGTTCGGCGCTGTACGTGCCCGAATCGTCACCGCGGGAGGCGAAGGTCTCACCCGAGTCGGCGATGCTCGCGAAGGCCTCCTCGGCCTCTTCCATCCCCTCTATTCCCGCGGGATCGTCTGCGGGCCCGACGATCACGAAGTCGTTGAACAGCAGGTCCCGGCGGTTGATCCCGTGGCCCTCCTCCAGGAACTCGTCTTCCTGCCCGCGGGCGTGGACCATGATCACGTCGGCGTCGCCGCTGCGGGCGGTCTCGAGGGCCGCTCCCGTCCCCTGCGAGATCGCCTGTACTGGCGTGCCGAAACGGTCCTCGAAGAC
>JAWARX010000275.1:0-3882 GCA_038893155.1 Halalkalicoccus sp. | reverse complement strand
CTGTACGCACTGCAGCTGTGCCCGACAGCTGTCCTCGTCGATCAGGACGACGCCGTCCTCGTTTCGCTTGTAGATCGCCTGGGCGGGACACGAACCGGTACAGCCCGCGAACGTACAGTGGTTACAGATCCGCGGGAGGTAGAAGAACCACATCGGGTGGTGCGGTTCGTCCGCGTCGATGTGGGTGTCGGCTTCGAAGTCCTCGCCCGCGGGTTCGTCCTCGCCGAGGTTGGGGTGGGCCCACTCGTCGTCCTGGGGGATGTAGCCCTCGATCGGTTCGGCACCGACCTCGGTGGGGTTGGTGTCCTCCCAGCCGATGTCCGTGGCCTCGAAGATCGTATCGCCCTCGTAGACGCCGTCCGATCCCCACTCCTGGACGCCGAGGCGATCGAGGATCTCCTTGTCCCAGCCGATCGGGTGCGAGCCGTACGGCTTCGTCTCGACGTTGTTCCAGAACATGTGTTCCTGGCCCTCCCCGTGGGTCCAGGTGGTCTTACACGAGAGCGTGCACGTCTGACACGCGATGCACTTGTTGATGTCGAAGACCGCACCCCACTGTCTGTCGGGGCGGGCCTCCTCGTAGGGGTACTCCATCTCGCGGCCGATCTGCCAGTTGTAGACCTGTGGCATGGATGATCACCTCGTCACCGTCGTCGGTTCTCGGACGGTCGTCTCGATCGCGCTGGTCTGCTGTCGGCTCATATCTCTTCGTGGGGCTCCCGTCTCCCTCCGGGTGATCCTTAACCCGTTTCGGGCTTTAAGTACGGATCCGGGGCGAGACCCGTCTCGCCGGGTTACGACCGCGAAAAATTGCCGCGACGGTGAGCGCGGCGCTTCAGTCGTCCGAGCGACTCGCGTACTCCCCGGCGAGATACGACTCCATTGTCTCGTCCTCGCGGGCGGGGCGAACCCCCTTCTCGACGGGGCCCCACTCGCCCTCGCCGTCGATTCCGCCGTCGCTTTCCTTCTCGATCTTGACGAACGCCTCCTTGGGCGCGCCGTTGGCACAGTGGACGTCGGGTTCGAACCCCTCGCCGACGTTCTGTCCGGCCATGTCCTTTCGGGGCATGCTGTCGGTCAGCCGGGTGGGCCGGAAAAACGAGGTCGTCGCGCTCTGGTGGCCGCCGCTGCGGTACAGCGAGACGTAGCCGCTGTCCTCGCTTTCGGCCATGCCGTCCTCGCGTTCCTGTGTGGCCTCGTAGCTCTTGTGCGAGGTCATGTTCAGGTTCATCCAGCTCCGCGTGACCCCCTCGGGCATGCCCGGCTGGAAGCGAACGCGCATCAGCGCGCGCGCAACCGCGTAGTCGTCGGGGTTGTCCTCCCAGTTCTCGAACGGTCGGTCCTGCGGGTCGGCGTCGACCCAGACGTAATCGCCGTCGGAGAACCCCTCCGAGCGGGCGTCACGGGGGTTCATCTCGATATACCCCTCGCCGACGTAGGGCATGCGCTCGTCCTCGCGGTGCATGTCGCCCGTGTTGCCCCACCAGACGGCGATGTTCGGCAAGGCGTTCGAGAACGTGTGTGCGCCGTGGCGGTACTTCGGCGTCATATAGATGTAGTCGTAGCCGTCGTACTCCCGACTGAGCGGGTGTTCGGTCTCGATCAGCTCCGAGGGCGTCCGGATCACGTTTCGCACCTGCCGGGCTGTCGTGTCGTCGACGCCGTCGTCCGCCCAGCCCAGGTCCTCGGGCGTGTCGGGATCGATCATCGGGTGGTCCTCGCCCGAGACGATTACGTTCGGCTCGTAGGGCGTCGAGTCGATCGGCTCCCGGTGGAGGGGAATGTGCTCTCCCGCTTGCCCGAACTCCTCTTCCTCGCGGAAGAATTCTAATCTACCTGTCTTCGTGTACCACGGCTCGTCCTCCTGGATCTGTCGGCTCCCGACGTACTTGGGGTACGTCCGGGACATGATCAGCGCGGGCGTGCCCTCCTCGGCGTCCGCGAGCAGCTCGTCGATGTCGTACCCCCGCGTCATGTTCGAGTGATCGAGGATCCGCTGGAGGTACGGCTTCGCTTTGTACTCCTCCTCGTCGATGAACGCCCAGTAGTCCGCAAAGCGCTCATCGCCGGTGAGTTCGGCGAGGCGTTCGGAAACGCCCTGGTAGTGCTGGGCGTCGTTTCGGGTGTCGTAGATCCGGTCGATCTTCGACTCGGGCATCGTCGTGATGAAGGGGTTGGTCACCGAGGCGGTGATGTCGTGGACGTGGTGTTCGGCCCACGAGTCGGCGGGGAAGACGATGTCGGAGTACTCACACGTCATCGTCCACCACCACTCGTTGGTGAAAAACGCCTCGATGTTCCCGCTGCGCAGCTGCTGGTTGATGATCTTGTAGGCTCCCTTGGCGTTGCCCAAAAAGGAGTTCGACCCCGCGAGCCACACCGATTTCGTCGGCGTGTGCATCTGGCTGTCGCCCTGGAAGTACTCGTCTTCGACCTTCAGGGGCTCGTCGAGGTTGGCGTACCAGTGGGCCGACTGCATGTCGAGCCGGCCGTCGACTTCCGCGGACTCGTCGGGATCGAGCTCGATGTCGAAGGGGTCCTCCTGGGTGTACTGCCAGACGCCGTTGAAGTACGCCGCCCGGTAGTTGCCGGCGTAGCTGCCGATGTTGCCGCTGAACGTCCCGACGTTCCGGGTCAGCGAGGCGAGCAAGAACGCCGTCCTGTCTTTCTGATCCTGGTTGGTGTAGTGGTTCGGCCCCATCCCCGTCAGGATCAGGGTGTTTTCGTGGTTGTCCGCCAGGTCCCGCGCGAGGTTCTCGATCGCCTCCGGGGCCGTCCCGGTCACGTCGGCGGTCGACTGGAGGTCCCACGTCGCCGCGAGGTGCTGTTCGATCAGGTCGAAGACGGGCCGGACCTCGACGGTCTCCCCGCCGTCGAGTTCGACCTCGTAGGTCCCCGACAGCGACGCCTCGACGTCGAACTCGTCGCCGACCTCCTCGCGGGTGACGACCTCCAGGTCGCCCGTCTCCTCGTCGCGGACGACGAAGTCGCCCCACTCGCGGCGCATCTCCTCGGTGATGACCTGCTCGTCGATGTCGGTGACGTCGACGCCGGGGCGCTCGCTCTCGTCGGCGACCGTCGCGGTCTTCTCCAGGTCCGCCTGCTCGTAAGCCCCGTCGACATCGCCTGCACGCAGGAACTCCCCGGTGTCCATCCGAACCAGGAGGGGGAGGTCCGTGTACTTGCGGACGAACTCCGGGTCGTAGAGCTCCTCCTCGATGAGGATCCGGGCGGCCCCGAGAAAGAGCGCCGAGTCGGTCGCCGGACGGACGATCGTCAGCTCGTCGCACTTGGCCGCCGTCGAGTTGTAGTCCGTGAATATCCCCGTGACTTTCGTCCCTTTCAACCGAGCCTCGGTCAGCCAGTGGCAGTCGGCCATCTTCGTCGTCAGGAAGTTGATCCCCGCGAGGATGACGTGATCCGCGTACTCGACGTTGGCCAGATCGAAATCCACGGTCTGCTGGCCGGTGACCATCGGGTGGCCCGGCGGGAGGTCGGTGTGAAACGAGTAGTTGTCGAGCCCGACGCCGCCGACGGCCTCCTCCTCGCTCACGTCCCGGACGTGGTGATCCAGCAGCGCCATCGAGTTGGCGGTGCGGTACGGTCCGAAGAGTTTTATCGGGCCCAAAAGCGGCATCCCGCCGCGGAACTTCATCGAGCGTACGCCCGCGCCTCCGGTCTGCTCGATCACGGCCTCGTCGTAGCCCTGTTCGGCCAGTGCGTCCATGCCCGACTCGCCGCTGTAGAAGTCGGCGATCTCGACCATCGCCCTCGCGGCGACGTCGTATGCCTCCTCGTGGCTCACTTCGACCCAGGCGTCCTCGCCACGCTGGGCGTACTCCTCGGGCATCGAGCCGTCTTCCTCGCGCGGGAACCCCTCCT
>JAWARX010000274.1:0-3882 GCA_038893155.1 Halalkalicoccus sp. | reverse complement strand
AGGCCCGCGAGGTCTTCGGCGCGATCCAGGGGGCCTACCGCGAGGTGAGCTATCCCCGCGAGTGGAAGCGGCACCATCAGGGCGGCGCGGCGGGCTACGCGGGTAGGGAGTGGATCGCGACCCCGTGGCACGACGGCGAGGTGACGCTGCCGATGGCCTACGCGTGGAATCCCACGGTGCAGGGCGCGAAAAGCGAGGACACCGTGTTGGTGACCGAGGACGAACCGGAGGTCCTGACGGCCACCGGCGAGTGGCCGACCGAGACCGTCACCGAGCGGGGACTGGAGCTCGAACGGCCGGCCGTGCTGGATCTCGGTTAGTCGCTCGCGTGGCGATCCGCTCGTGAGGGGGGCGGCACCCCGGGTCCGCCGCGGTCGTCGACCGGCGCGACTTCGAGTCGCACACAGCGGTCGGGTTCGCGGTTGACGTGGGCGTACTCCTCGGGCGCGTTCGCGAGCGGGTGGGCGGGGTTCTCGGTGCCGTCGATCACCGCCGCGCGCAGCTCGGCGAAGCCGGCGATGCGCGCGCGGATCCCGCGCCAGTGGTTCCGGCTCGCCGGCGGGACGCGGATCTCGCCGGGCGTCCAGCCGTCCCTCGAAAGGGCGACGCTGTTGACGTTCGTCGCCAGCGAGTCGTGATCGGTGAGCACGCCCACGCGGGCGTTCGGCGGCGCGCGGGCGGCGAGCACGTCCAGCCCGAAATGAAGGGCCTGATACTCGGCGACGTTGTTGTCCGTCGCCGTCGTGGGAAGCGAAAAGCGCGCGACCCGCCGACCGTCGCGCGTCTCGATGACGACGCCCATCCCCGCGCGGCGCTCTCTGAGATGGTACGAGCCGTCGGTCGCGACGTAGAAATCCCGGTGGTGGGTTCGGGGCGGGTGTGCGACGTGCGGGGTCGGCGCGCTGTCGAAGCGATCCCGGAGGGACTGGCGGCCGTAGGCGGCCATGCGCGTTCGTATGACGGCGAGTCTATATAAATATAGCCCGGCTTCGACCGTTTCAAGGCCGTCGCCACCCCAGCCCCGACGTGAGCCGCTATCGAACGTTCGGACTGTTTCTGCTGCTCTCGGTCGCGTGGGGGACCGCCTTCGTCGCCATCCGAGCCGGACTCGAATACTTCCCGCCCGTTCTCTTCGCGGCGCTTCGCTACGACGTCGCGGCGATGTTCATGCTCGCGTACGCCGCCTACGCCACCGACCACCCGCTACCGAAGAATCGCGGACAGTGGGGGCTGGTCCTCGTCGGCGGCGTCCTGCTGATCGCCGCGTACCACGCGCTGTTGTTCATCGGTCAACAGAGCGTCACGAGCGCGATGGCGGCCGTGATCGTCAGCCTCTCGCCGGTTCTCACGACCGCCTTCGCCCGGGTCTGGCTGCCCGGCGAGCGACTCGCCCCCGCCGGACTGCTCGGGATGGCCCTCGGGCTGGTCGGCGTCGTGATCCTCGCCCGACCCGATCCCACGGATCTCCTCGCGGCGGACGTAGTCGCCGCCGGGCTGATCCTTGGAGCCTCGACGGCCTTCGCCCTCGGGAGCGTCCTCCTGCAGCGCAGCGACGCGACCCTCCCGATCGAGACGATGGAGGGCTGGTCGATGGCGCTGGGCGCACTGCTCATGCACGCCCTCTCGTTTGCGATGCCGAGCGAGTCGTTCGCGGCGATCTTCTGGACGCCCGAGGCAATCGGTGCGCTCGCGTATCTCGCGGTCGTCTCGAGCGCCTTCGGCTTCCTCCTTTATTTCGACCTGCTCGAACGGCTGGGCCCGATCGAGATCAACCTCGTCTCCTACGTCGTTCCGGTCGTCGCCGCGGTCGCCGGCTGGCTGCTGCTCGCAGAAACGATCGACGCCGCGACGATCGCCGGCTTCCTCGTCATCTTCGCGGGTTTCTGTCTGATCAAGCGCCGACAGCTCGCCGCCGAACTGCCCGTCCTCTGGCGGGCGGTCGGCGATCGCCTGTAACCTATCACAACTACTATATCATCGGTCTGTGAGTACGAAGCAAACATCATGACCTCGCTCACGACTGCCCGGTCGATCGCCCGAACGGAGCTCCGGCGCTCGGGCCGGGCGCTCCGGTCGAACCGGTATCAGCTCGTGGCGACGATCGCCGTTTCGCTCCTCTTTTTCGGGCCGCTGCTCGTCTTCGGGAGCCTCGGAGCCCGCGCGCTCGGCGAGACGCTCGCGGCCGGCGGCGAGCTCGGAGTCGAACCGCTCGCGGTCGTTCGCGCCGGCGTCGCCGGGATCTGGGCGCTGGTCGTCTTCTTCGTCGCCAGCCGCGCGGTCGGCAAGACCGCAGCGCCCGACGAGCCCGCGGCGATCCTCACCGCCGTCCCGGTGTCGAGCGCGCTCGCGGGACGGCTGCTCGCCGAGACGGTGCTGGTCGGGCTGTGGGTCGTCGTTCCCGCGCTCCTGATCGCGGGCGCGTTCGCCCTCGGCGCGGGAACGCCGCTGGTCGTCGTCACGACCGCGCTCGCGCTCGCGTTCGTTCTCGCGAGCGCCGTTCCGACGGGCTACCTGCTCGGGCTTGGGATCCGCCACCTGCTGACGGTCGTCCCGGTTCTCGCGCGATACAAGACCGCGGTCGGGATCGTCGCCTTCGGGCTGTACTTCGGCGCGATCGCCTTCGCCGAGTCGCTGTTCGCCGATCTGCTCGCGCTCGTCGGGCGGCTCCCGGTGGGCTGGCTGGCGGATCTCGCGGCCGTCGGCACCGTCGGGATCGGCCCGTCGTTCGCCCGTGCGGGCGCGGCGGTCGCGCTCGCGATCGGTCTCGGGGCCCTTGCGACCGCCGGTTCGATCCGGCTGGCCGATCGCCACTGGTTCGCCGACCCGGCACGGGAGTCCCGGCCGACCGCTCGCCGGGAATCGTCCGGACGCCGGTTTTCCGCGGTCGACCGCCTGCTCTCGGCCCAGACGCGGGCGGTCGCGCGGGTGGTCTGGCTCCGCGCCAGACGCTCGCCGATCCGGCTGCTGTACGCCGCGTATCCGCTGTTCGGACTGGTGATCTTCGCGAACGATCTGGCGGCGCTCGTCGAGTACCTCCCGCCCGTCCTCGCACTGTACGTGATCTGGGCGGCGGGCGCGGCGTTCGCGCTCAACCCGCTCGGCGATCAGGCGGGCGCGCTCGCCGCGACGCTCACCACACCCGTGTCCGGCGAACGGGTCGTCAGGGGCCACCTCGTCGTCGGCGCGGCGGTCTTCGTCCCGCTCGGCCTGCTCGCCGGTGTGGGCACGGCGCTGGCCGTCGGCTACCCGATCGAGCGGGCCGCGCTGCTCGGCGCGGCGAGCACTCTCGGCGTGATCGGTGCGCTCGCGCTCGCGAGCGGGATCGGCGCGACCTTCCCTCGATTTGGTGCGGTTCGCCTCTCGGGTAGCCACGAGGCGGTGATGCCGAGCAAGTCCGCGTTCGCGGTCTACAGCCTCGCCATCGGGCTGGCCGTCGCGGCCCTCGCGCTCGTGGCGAGCGAGGGCGTCCGGACCGTCATCGCACTGCTCGCCACCGGGCTCATTCTCGATCGGTTCTCGCTTTCGATCGGCCCCGACGCGCTATTGACCGCGGGCGTGATCGGGCTGTGCTGCCTGCTCGCGCTCCCGCCGGCGGCGTACGTCCACGCTGTCCGACGGTTCGACCGGTTCACGCTGAGTTAGTACGAACCTATATACACTTTCGGTGGAAAGAACGACTGTGACCGCGACCGCGATCGAGGCCGACGGACTGACGAAGCGCTACGGCGAGGAACTCGCGGTCTCGGATCTCTCGCTTTCGATCGAACCGGGCACCGTCTACGGCTTTCTGGGACCCAACGGCGCGGGAAAGACGACGACGATGCGGATACTGACGACGCTCACGCGGCCCACGGAGGGCACCGCCCGGGTCGCCGGGGCGTC
>JAWARX010000273.1:0-3885 GCA_038893155.1 Halalkalicoccus sp. | reverse complement strand
GGCCGGCTCGCCGCCCGCCCGCCCGACCTGCCGGGTCGCCGCGAGCGCGGCCGTCTCGACCCGCGCCGCCGCCTCGTGGCGCGATTCGAGCCACTCGGGCGCGTCGAACGCCACCGTTCGAGTACAGCTTGCGTGTAGCCCGTCCCGGCGGGCGGTCACGGAGACGAGCGCGTACGTTCCCAGCTTCGTCGTCGTCGGCGTGTAGTGGCGGTACTCGCGGGCGCGTTTCGCCCCGCCGACGAGCGTCACTGGTGTGTCGATCCCCCGCGCCGCGAGCCCTCCCCGGAGGTCGGCGGCGACTTCGCGTTCGGTGTCCGTCGGTTCGAGATCACGACAGACCCTCTCGACGACCGCGGCGGTCTCGCGGCCCAGTTCGCGGTAGCGCTCGATATCCCCATCGGTCAGCGGCTGGCGCAGCGCGGCGATGTCGACGTGGCGCAGGCCGGGAACCCGGAAGTCCGCGGCCGCCCGTCCGTCGGTGTAGGAGGCGACGGCGTCGGCGAGCGAACCGGCGTACCAGTCGTAGGTCACGACGCGCTCGCCCGACAGCTCCTCGTCTGCGAGCCGGGCGGCCTCGATGGTGTCCGTGATCACGACGACTTCGTGGCCGTCGTAGCCCGCGGCCGCGACGCCGATCTCGCCGGCGCGGTCAACGACGTTGTCCCCGCCGGTGAGCCACGCGAAGTTCGCGGGGCGTGCGAGCCAGATCGAATCGAGGTCGTGGCGCATCCGGTAGGCGTCCAGTCGGGTCCGTTTCATACTCGGATCTCTGCCGGCAGAACCAAAACTGGCGGGGGCGTGCGGTGGACGGGAAAGCGCCGCCCCGTGTTCGCCGGTCGCGATCGCCGGCGTTGGACAGACCTATGTGCGGTCGGCCCCGAACTCCGGTATCGGCATGCAATCGACCGTGATCGGCGGAGGAAGACGATGAGCCGCTCGCGACTGCGCACGCTGTTGCTCTCGACGGCCGGACTCACGTACGTGCTCTTGCTGATCGGGATCTACACCGCCGCTTCCGGTGCGGGGTTGACCTGCGAGGGGCGCTGGCCGTTGTGTGACGGCGCGGTGTTCGGGCTGTTCCCCGCGAACTGGCCGAGCTTCATCGAGTGGTTCCACCGGCTGGTCGCGATGATCGCCGGCTTCGTCGTCGTCGGCGCGACCTACGGGACCTGGCGCTGGCAGAACGATCGGCGCATCAGGCTCGCGATGACGACCGCCCTCGCCCTCTACCCGCTCCAGGCGCTTTTGGGCGCGGGAACGGTGCTCGATTACTCGCTTCTGTACCTCACCGCACACTTCACGACGGCGCTCGTGATCTTCGGGTCGATCACGGCCGCGACGCTGTGGTACCTGCCCGAACTCGCGACGCTTTCGCGCGTGCGCTACGCGCTGTTTGCCGTCGTCGGGCTCTTTCCCGTCCTCGTCGCGCTCTCGCCGGGCACGCTGATCGCCCACACCGCGACCGTGCAGGCCGTCTACTACGCGATTGGGCTGGGGATGTTCGCACTGCTACTCGCGGTGACCGTCTGGTCCGGTCTGCTCGATTCGGCGACCGACCGGCTCTCGCGGGTTCGCCTGCTCGCTGGCGTCGCTGCGACGGTGCTCGCCGCTCAGCTCCTTTTGGGCCGGTACGTCTACACCGACCTCATCCAGCTGCTCGACGCCACCGCGATGGCCGCGGCGTTCCTGATCGCGCTCGTTGCGGCGTGGCTCACGACCCGCATCGAGCCGCCGACCGCCAGCCCGCAGGCTCAGTAGTAGTACAGCTCGAAATCCGTCTCGCAGCTCGAACAGCTGTCGTTCGTCCCTCGGAGCCGGTCGCTTCGCTCCGACTCCATCGACGTCGCGATCGCGGCTCCGCAGCGCGGGCAGGTGACGTGAAACTCCGTGGAGGACATGGACGACAGAGTACGACCCGATGACACATAACTACGGCGGCCCTAACCCGCCCGAACGGCGTCACATGAAGTCGGCGAGCCCCGATTGGGAGTTGTCTCCCGCGCCCTCGCCGCTCTCTTCACCATCGTCCCCGCTCTCGCTGTCCTCGCCGCTTTCAGCCGCCGGCTCGGATTCGGCCTCGACCTCGCTCGGTTCGGTCCGGCGTGCCCCCTCGAAGGCCCCGTCCGAGCCCTCGACGGCGGCCTCCTCGCGCAGGCGTTCGGCGTCCGCGACGATATCCTGCACCTTGTTGGTGTCCTTTCCGCTTCCAGTCACGAACGAGACGTGCTCGGCGTCCAGCTCGTAGCGGGCGATCATCGCCACCGTCAGCTCACGATTCTTGCAGTGATGCGTCATCGCGGCGAGGTAGGGCAGAACCTCCCGGCGGGCGCTCGACATGCTCACGCCGCTCGATTCGGCGATCTTTCGGGCGACGTAGTCCCGTCGATCGCGCGCGCCCCGAGAGCTACCCAGTTTGCGCCAGTAACTGGGCGGGCCGTAGCGGGTCCATCCGCCCTTGGGTTCGCGGCGGGCGGCGGCGCACCCGGCGGTCATGTTGTCCCTCGCGTAGCGCCAGTACGAGTAGTTCTGCGTCGCGCGCACGCGCCCGAGCCATCGGTCGGCCCGCGCGAGGGCGGTGTAGGCGTCCGCGAGCTCGGGACCCGAAAAGTCCTTGGGGACGTTGTCCTCGATCCAGTTGATCAGGTCGTCGGGCGTCTCGTCGACGTCGTACGAGGCGTAGAGCGCCTCCTGGGCTCCCTTCTCCTTGATCAGCTCGTCGAGAAAGTCGAAGATCCCCGTCGTGCGGTCGCGCTCGCCGGTGACGACCGCCTCGGCGGTCAGTCGGTCCTCGCGCTCGGCGATCGCCTGCAGGTCGTTGATCGCAGAGCGCAGGTCGCCGTCGGTGTTCTCCGCGATCGCTTCGAGCGCCTCGGACTCGAACTCGACGCCCTCCTGTCGGCAGATATCCCTGAGAACGGGGACGATCGAGCGCTTCGAGACGTCCCGGAACTCGATGGTCTCACAGGCGTTGCGAAGGCTCCGAGACATGTCGTAGAACTCGTTCGCGATCAGCACCACCGGCTGGTTCGCCGATTTGATCACGTCCGTCACCGCACGCGAGCCGCCGTAGTCGACGTTGCCGTGGAAGTTGTCGGCCTCGTCGAGGATGACGAGCCGGCGGCCCGCGCCGCCCTCGGTGAGGGTCCCGCTCCGTGCGGCCTCGCCCGCGATCCGTTTCACGATGTCGGCTTTCCGCTGGTCCGAGGCGTTGAGCTCGATCGTCGGCCAGCCTAGGTCGTTCGCCAGCGCGTGAGCGGCCGAGGTCTTGCCGACGCCGGGGCTCCCGTGGACGATTGCGGCCTGCCGGTGGCCCTCCCACGTCTCGGCCCACTCCCGGAACGCGTCGCGGGCCTTGTCGTTGCCCCGCACCTCGGCGAGCGTCGAGGGACGGTACCGCTCGGTCCAGTCGGCCATTATCGGAGGGAGGCGCGTGGTGCGTTTAGTGGTTGCGAAGCTATCCCTCGACGTCCGTCAGGTCGAGGCGCGGAGCGAACCCGTCGTAGGCCTCGTCGCTCGAAACGATCGTCTCGCCCTCGGATTCGACGAGGTGCAATGCGTCGAACGGGGTGAAGCCGTGATCGTCGACGTACGTCGCTGCCGTGACGACCGTCTCCACGTCGCCATGCACTCGATGAGTCCTGCGACGTTGGCCACGACTCGCTCGGCGTCACGGCCCTCGCGGTAGGCGACCAGGAGCAGTTCGATGAGCGTAAACTGGGCGGTCCACAGTGGGTCCCGGTGATCGCGATAGACGGCTTCGGCCGCTTCGCCGAGCCAGTCGTCGTCCTTGATGAGCGCGAGCAAAAAGTCCGTCTCGACGTACATTCAGCGCCCACCCTCCGAGATCGCCTCCTCGCGTGCCTCCTCACGAAGCTCCTCGGCGCT
>JAWARX010000272.1:0-3914 GCA_038893155.1 Halalkalicoccus sp. | reverse complement strand
CACACACCGCCGCACGATCTCCGAGCAGTACTTCTCGAAGGAACGCCTCGCCGAACACCACTTCCGGTCGTTCAACGACTTCCTGAACCGGGGGATGCAACAGGTCGTCGACGAGAAAGAGACCATCGACACGGACATCGGCGACAAGGAGGGCGAAGAACCCGTCTACGTCGAGCTCGGTGACGTCCGTGTCGTCACGCCCCGCGTCCGGGAGGCCGACGGGAGCGAGGAGCTGCTGTACCCACAGGAAGCGCGCCTCCGGAACATCACCTACTCCGCGCCCGTCTTCATGGAGATGTCGATCGTCAAGGGCGGCGAGGAGGAAGAAGAGCGCGTCGTCGATTCGACCGAGACGAAGGTGGGGAGAATGCCGATCATGGTCGGCTCCGATAAGTGCAACATCAACGGGTTCACCGACGAGGAGCTGATCGACATCGGCGAGGATCCCGCTGACCCCGGCGGCTACTTCCTCGTCAACGGCTCCGAGCGCGTGCTGATGACCAGCGAGGACTTAGCGCCCAACAAGATCCTCGCCGAGTACGACACGAAGTACGGCGACGAGATCCAGGTCGCAAAGACGTTCAGCCAGCGCCGTGGCTACCGCGCGCTGGTGCTCTGTGAGCGCGGTCGGGACGGCCTGCTCGAAGTGAGTTTTCCGAGCGTCTCGGGTTCGATCAACTTCGTGACGCTCGTGCGCGCGCTCGGGCTCGAATCCGACGAGGAGATCGTTCATCGCGTCTCTGATGACCCCGAGATCGTGAAGTTCATGCTCGAAAACTTGGAGGAGGCGGACGTCCAGACCACCGAGGAGGCCATCGAGACGCTCGGCAAGCGCGTCGCCTCCGGTCAGGGCAAGAACTACCAGCTCAAGCGGGCGAACTACGTCATCGACCGGTACCTGCTGCCGCATCTCCACGAGGACGGCGTCCCCGACGAGGACGTCCGGATCAACAAAGCCTTTTACCTCTGTCGGATGGCAGAGGCGTGTTTCGAGCTCGGACTGAAGCGCCGGGACGCCGACGACAAGGACCACTACGCGAACAAGCGTCTCAAAGTCTCCGGCGACCTGATGACCGACCTGTTCCGGACCGCACTCAACAAGCTGGCCCGGGACGTAAAATACCAGCTCGAGCGCGCGAACATGCGAAATCGCCAGCTGTCGGTCAACACGGTGGTTCGCTCGGACGTGCTGACCGAGCGCCTCGAACACCCGATCGCGACGGGCAACTGGGTGGGCGGGCGCTCTGGGGTCTCCCAGCTGGTCGATCGAACCGACTTCATGGGCGTCCTGTCGCACCTACGACGACTTCGCAGCCCGCTTTCGCGCAGCCAGCCTCACTTCGCGGCGCGTGACCTCCACGCGACCCAGTGGGGTCGGATCTGTCCCTCCGAGACCCCCGAAGGGCCGAACTGCGGACTCGTGAAGAACTTCGCGCAGGCGATGGAGCTGACCCAGAACATCGAGGACGAACAGGGACTCAAACGGGAGCTGGCGTCGATGGGCGTCGAGGGCATTCCGGGCCTCGACTCGACCACGCGAACGCCCGCGGACGACTAACTCAAACTACTAACGCACATGGCACAGGCACGAGACGCGAAAGTGTACGTCAACGGCAGTCTGGTCGGCACGCATCCCGACCCCGAACAGCTCGCAGACCAAGTACGAGAAGCGCGCCGGCGCGGCGAAGTGAGCGAGATGGTCAACGTCTCGGTCAAGGAGGGAACCGACGAGGTCGTCATCAACGCCGACGCGGGCCGCGCGCGCCGTCCGCTTTTGGTCGTCGAGGGCGGCGAGCCCCTGATCACCGACGAGGCCATCGAGGCGCTCGAAAACGGCGAGATGGAGTTCGAAACCCTCGTCGAACACGGCTACGTCGAGTTCATCGACGCCGAGGAAGAAGAGGACATCTACGTCGCAGTCGAGCGCGAGGAGCTCACCGACGAGCACACCCACCTCGAGCTCGACCCCCAGCTCATCTTCGGGATCGGCGCGGGGATGATCCCGTATCCCGAGCACAACGCCTCGCCCCGCATCACGATGGGGTCGGGGATGATGAAACAGTCGCTGGGCCTGCCCTCGGCGAACTACCGCATCCGGCCCGACACCCGCCAGCACCTGCTTCACTACCCGCAGCTGTCGATGGTCAAGACCCAGACCACCGAACAGATCGGCTTCGACGAACGCCCCGCCGCCCAGAACTTCGTGGTGGCGGTGATGAGCTACGAGGGGTTCAACATCGAGGACGCGCTGGTGATGAACGGTGGGTCGGTCGACCGCGCGCTCGCCCGGTCGCACTTCTTCCGCACCTACGAGGGCGAGGAGCGCCGGTACCCGGGCGGGCAGGAAGACCGCTTCGAGATCCCCGACGAGGACGTTCGCGGGGCTCGCGGCGAGGAGGCTTACACCCACCTCGACGAGGACGGACTGGTCAACCCCGAGACGGACGTCGACGAGAGCTCGGTGCTTCTGGGCAAGACCTCGCCACCACGGTTCCTCGAAGAGCCCGACGACATGGGCGGGATGGGCGTCCAGAAACGCCGCGAGACGAGCGTGACGATGCGCTCTGGCGAGTCGGGCATCGTCGATACGGTCACGCTGATGGAGGGCGAGGACGGCTCGAAGCTCTCGAAGGTGAAGGTGCGCGATCAGCGCATCCCCGAACTCGGCGACAAGTTCGCCTCCCGACACGGTCAGAAGGGCGTCGTCGGCCACATCGCCCCACAGGAGGACATGCCCTTCACGCAGGAGGGCGTCGTGCCGGACCTCGTTCTCAACCCACACGCGCTCCCCTCGCGGATGACCGTCGGCCACGTTCTGGAGATGCTCGGCGGGAAGGTCGGGTCCCTCGAAGGACGGCGCGTCGACGGCACGCCCTTTTCGGGCGAGAACGAAGAGGAGCTACGGAGCTCACTCGAAGAGCACGGTTTCATGTCAAGCGGGAAGGAGGTCATGTACTCGGGGGTTTCGGGCGAGAAGATCGAGGCCGAGATCTTCGTCGGCACCATCTTCTACCACAAGCTGTATCACATGGTCTCGAACAAGCTGCACGCCCGCTCGCGCGGGCCGGTGCAGGTGCTGACCCGTCAGCCCACCGAGGGCCGCGCCCGCGAGGGTGGGCTTCGGGTCGGCGAGATGGAGCGTGACACCGTCATCGGACACGGGGCGGCGATGGTGCTCAAAGAGCGCCTGCTCGACTCTTCGGACCGCGAGTACATCGACGTCTGTGGCAACTGTGGGATGACCGCGGTGGAAAACGTCCAGCAACAGCGCGTGTACTGTCCGAACTGCGGCGAGGAGACGGATATCCACGAGATCGAGATGAGCTACGCCTTTAATCTCCTGCTCGACGAGATGAAGGCACTGGGAATCGCCCCGCGGCTCGAACTCTCGGACGCAGTCTAACCACTCTCACTCAACAACTAACACATGCCACCACAAACAACACCAAAGGAGATCGACCGCATCGACTTCGGGCTGATGGATCCCGAGGAGTACCGGGAGATGAGCGCGACGAAGATCATCACCGCCGACACCTACGACGACGACGGCTTCCCCATCGACATGGGGCTGATGGACCCCCGTCTCGGGGTGATCGACCCCGGCCTCGAGTGTAAGACCTGCGGGAAACACTCGGGAGCGTGCAACGGTCACTTCGGGAACATCGAACTCGCCGCGCCGGTGATCCACGTCGGCTTCACGAAGCTCATCCGCCGCCTCCTCAGGGGGACCTGCCGGGAGTGTTCCCGACTGTTGCTCACCGAGGAGGAAAAAGAGGAGTTTCGCGAGACCCTCGTTCGCACGCGGGAGCTCGGCGACGACTTAAACGACGTGACGAAGGCGGCGATCCGTCAGGCCCGGAAGGCCGACTCGTGTCCCCACTGCGGGGAGGTCCAGTTCGACATCCAGCACGAGA
>JAWARX010000271.1:0-3933 GCA_038893155.1 Halalkalicoccus sp. | reverse complement strand
TACACGACACCGTGGGAGAGCTACCTCATCTCCCGGGGTGTCTGGGGGTACGCTGACGGCACCGTCTCGGGCGCCCTTTTTTTCGTCCCGGTGGAAGAGCTGCTGTTCATGGTCCTCCAACCGGTCCGCGCCGCGCTGTGGCTGTCCTTGCTTCCCGAACCGTCGACACCCCCCGTCGGAGTCTCGGCGAAACAGCGGCTGCTGGGCGTCGGTGCGGGTGCGCTCGTCGGCGTGACGGGACTCGCCCTCCTCTCGGTCGGTACCCGGACGTTCTATCTCGGCGCGATCCTCGCGTGGGCCGCGCCGGTGCTCGCAGTTCAGTGGGGCTTCGGCTGGCCCTACCTCTGGGCGGCCCGTCGCACGTTCGTTGCCGCCGTCGCCGTCCCGATGCTGTATCTCTGGATCGTCGACCGTGTGGCGCTACAGCTCGGCGTGTGGTACATCTCGCCTGTATACACGACCGGCCTCACCCTCGGCAGCCTCCCCGTAGAGGAGGCGACGTTCTTCCTCGTGACTACCATGTTCGTCGTGCAAGGATTGATGTTGTTCCTGTGGGTGGCCGGGCGATGGCGCTGACCGGACCCTTCGACGTCGCGGTCGAGCGACGACTCGTTCGGGCCGTCTTTCCCGCCACGTGGACCGTCCTCGACGTCCTCGACGTCATCGCCGTTCGCTCTCTCGCCGGCGTCGGTCCCACCGAAACGAATCGATACCTCCTCCTCGCGAGTGTCCTCCCGTTCGGCCTCCGTGCGCTCGACTACGTCGCTGTGTCGCGTGCTCGCGGCGTGAGTCCGTCGATTCGGTCGCTCCTCGCGGTCGGTGCGCTGTACCTCATCGTTGGCGGACTGTATGCGACAGTCTGGTTCGTCGCTTCCGGCGTGGCGTTCGTCTCGTTTCTCCTCCTCACGTGGCTCCACTGGTGACAGGGCGAGTGTATCCGCTCGTCGCACTCGCGGAGGAGACACACCTCCGAACGAGAGGCCAACGGATCCTCACCGCCGCCGTGTGCGTGGAATCCCGATAGCCGTTCCCCTCTTCGGCTTTCCCGGCGGCATAGAGAACGTCACCGGGCTCACCTCCGTCTACCTCGTTACGCTCGCCGTACTCACCGCACGGCACGTCGTCGTCTTCCTCGCCCGACACCAGTGTAGCTGGTAAGACGGAGCGAACGCGTGCAAACACAGCGTAATAAAAGCCAGGGGATCAGTCGTCGGCGGGGAGCGGTTCGCGTTCGGCCGCCTCGGCCTCCTTTGCCTCCTTTGCCTCCCGTTCTTTCTTGTCTTTGATCTTCTTCATGCGGAAGATCTCCTCTCGTTCCTGCTCTTCGAGCTTCTGCTCGATGAACTCCTGGTTCTCGTAGAGGGTGGGAAGCAGGGTGAACTCAAGCGCGTTGACCCGGCGTTTCGTCGTCTCGATCTCGTCGAGCATCTTCTTCATCGCGGTTTCGACCTCCGCGACGAGGATGATCGTCTCGAGCAGTTCCTCGTAGGCGTCGGCGGCCTCGTCGATCCGCGCCGAGGAGCCGAGCACGCCGTAGCCCCGCTGGTCGAGGCCCTTCTTGACTCTCGTCGACTCGATCTGCGGGACGACGACGCCCATGATGTTCTTCGACTGGAGCGTGATCTCGGGGTGTTCCTTCAGCGCCTCCGCAGCCCCGCGGATCGCCACGTCGCCCTCCATCGCACGCGCCATGTCCAGCGTGCGCTGGGCGCGCTCGTAGTCCTCGTCCAGATCCGAGCGCACGTCCTTCGCCTGATCGAGGATGTCCATGAACTCCATGATCAGGCCGTCGCGTTTCTTCTCTAGGGTGTCGTGGCCCCGCTCGGAGAGGTCGATCCGGTCCTCGATCGCCATCAGGTTCTTCCGGGTGGGTTTGACGTCCTCGGCCATTGAACGGGGGTTGTAGGGCCAGTCTGATAATCCTTTGTAGATCTGTCGCTCCGAGCATACCGGGCGATAAAGAGGAAACCGGTGTGGGATCAGTCAGTCGTCGGCCTCGACGCCGACGGCTTCCGCGTCCTCGTCCTCGGTCGCGTCCTCGGGGTAGTACTCCTCGATGAGCTCCTCGTCGATCCGGTTGAGCTCGGTCTTGGGCAGCATGCCAAGCAGCTCCCAGCCGATGTCGAGGGTCTCCTGGATCGAGCGGTTGGTCTCGTAGCCCTGCTGTACGAACTCGTTCTCGAAGCGCTCGGCGAAGTCGAGGAACTTGTTGTCCCGCTCGGAGAGGGCTTCGCGACCGACGATGTTAACCAGGTCACGCAGGTCTTCACCTTCGGCGTAGGCGGCGTACATCTGGTCGGAGACGTCGGCGTGGTCCTCGCGGGTCAGCCCCTCGCCGATCCCGTCGTCCATAAGTCTGGAAAGGCTCGGAAGCACGTTCACCGGCGG
Source organism: Halalkalicoccus sp. (assembly GCA_038893155.1). Classification (GTDB taxonomy): domain Archaea; phylum Halobacteriota; class Halobacteria; order Halobacteriales; family Halalkalicoccaceae; genus Halalkalicoccus. The sequence continues at coordinate 1,545 of JAWARX010000271.1, read as the reverse complement.
CTCGATACCCTGGGAGTTGAGATCGCGGTCCATCACGATCTGGCCCTCGGTGATGTAGCCCGTCAGGTCCGGAATCGGGTGGGTGTCGTCGTCGCCCGGCATCGTGAGGATCGGGATCTGCGTGACCGAGCCCTCGCGCCCTTTGATCCGGCCCGCCCGTTCGTAGAGCTGGGCGAGGTCGGTGTACATGTAGCCGGGATAGCCACGCCGGCCGGGCACCTCCTCGCGAGCCGCACCGATCTCCCGGAGCGCCTCACAGTAGTTGGTCATGTCCGTGAGGATCACCAGCACGTGATAGCCCTTCTCGAAGGCCAGATACTCGGCGGTCGTCAGCGCGAGTCGCGGCGTGACCTGTCGCTCGACGGCGGGGTCGTCCGCGAGGTTCATGAAGACGACCGACCGTTCGAGCGCGCCCGTGCGCTCGAAGTCGTCGATGAACTCGTTCGCTTCTTCGGCTGTGATCCCCATCGCGCCGAAGATCACCGCGAACTCGCTGCCTTCGTCCTCGGCCGCCTCGCCGAGCTCGCCGTCGTCGGCCTCGCCGCCGGGCTCGTCTGTGGCCTCGCCCTCCGCCGCCTCTTCGGGCACCGTCGCCTGCCGGGCGATCTGCAGCGCAAGATCGTTGTGCGGTAGGCCCGACGCCGAGAAGATCGGCAGCTTCTGGCCACGAACCAGCGTGTTCATCCCGTCGATCGAGCTGACCCCGGTCTGGATGAACTCCTCGGGGTACTCGCGGGCGTAGGGGTTGATCGCCGCGCCGACGATGTTCTGGCGCTCCTCGGGGACGATCTCGGGACCGCCGTCGATCGGGTTGCCCGAGCCGTCGAGCACCCGTCCGAGCAGGTCCTCGGTGACGGGCATCTTCATCGTCTCGCCGAGGAACCGCACGGAGGCCTTCCGGTCGATCCCGGTCGTTCCCTCGAACACCTGGATCGCGACGATGCCGCTTTCGGATTCGAGCACCTGGCCGCGCTTTACCTCCCCCGACGGGGTTTCGATCTCGACGATCTCGTCGTAGCCGACCGGCTCGTCGATCTCGGCGAACACGAGCGGACCGCTGATCTCGGTGATGGTCTGGTATTCTTTCATCAGTATTTCTCCCTGAGCTGTGTTTCGATGTCCTCTTGCAGGTCCTCGACGTACGCCTCGTACTCCTCCTGCGTGCCGATCCGGTTCAATCGTGGTGCCGCCTCGATCGCGGTGATCTCCTCGACGGGCACGCCGGCGTCGAGCGCCGCAAAGGCCTCGTCGTTGAACGTCTTGATCGCCTTCCAGATCAGGTAGGTCTTCTCCGGCGGCGAGAACTGATCGACGTCGTGAAAGGCGTTCTGCTGGAGGAAGCCCTCCCGGAGGTATCGGGCCACCTCGAGGGTGAGCTGCTGGTCCTCCGGCAGGGCGTCCTTGCCGACCAGCTGGACGATCTCCTGGAGTTCGCTTTCCTCGTCGAGCACGTCGACGGCCCACTGGCGGGTTTCCGCCCAGTCGCCCGCGACGTTCTCCGTAAACCAGCTGTCGAGCTGGTCCTTATACAGCGAGTACGACTCG
>JAWARX010000270.1:0-3945 GCA_038893155.1 Halalkalicoccus sp. | reverse complement strand
TGACGTCGGTCACCGCCTCGATGGAGTAGCCGCGCGCGGCCTTGTCGCGGTGCAGCTTCTGGATCCACTCGAGGTTGATCACCGGCACCACGCCGATCTTGAGGTCGGCATGGGCCGCGATGTCGAAGCAGGGCTCGCGCACGAAGCTCGTGCCGAGGAGACATGCCGCGCGGATGCGGTCGACGCGGAAGTGTCGCAGGATCGGGTCGCGGTCCTCGTCCCGCGCGACGAGATAGCGGCGCATGCCGAGCAGGACGCCGCGGGGGGCGACGCACGTCCGAGCGGCGATGTGTGTCGGCGTTGCCGGGCGGCCCTCGCGGCTCACGACCTCGAAGGTGCGATTTTCGGCCTCGGGCGTGAAGGGTGCGGCGATCATGAGCCGGGCGACGTCGGCCCTGGGGATGCGGCCCGTTACCGAGTCGCCACCCTGGCCGACGACGACCTCGCCGGTCGGCGGGCCGTCGGTCAGCATCCCCGGTCGGAGGATCGTATGGGGGAGTCCGGAACCCCGGAGGTGGCTCTCGGCGCCGTCTTTCGCACGGAGGATCCGCCCGATGAGGAGGCGGGCGGGAAGCGGGAGGCCCGCCTTCGCGTCGCCGACGCCCAGCGAGGATTCGAAGACGAAATGCTCGACGCCCGCCTCGCTTGCGGCGTCGACGAGGTTGATCACGCCCTCGCCGTCGACGAACGGGCCGAAGAACATCGCCGGGCCGGGACGCGTTCCCACGGCACACAGCACGGCGTCGACGCCCGAGACCGCTCTGTCCGCGTCGGCCTGTTCTACGAGATCACCGATGACGACCTCGTCGGCGCCGAGGCGCTCCAGTTGGCCAACCCTCTCGGGGTCGCGCGTCATCGCACGGACGCGCAGCTCCGTGGGTCGAAGCCCGCTTACGATCTCGCGTCCGGTCTTCCCGCTCGCGCCCGCCACCAGCACGCTCTCGATTGCCATGGCTCGGATGAGAACCGCGAGCCGGTTGAACGTTTACCCGGCGACCGTCAGCGCCCCCACTCGGCTTCCCGCACCGGCCGCTCGGAGACCGCCCGCACGTCCAGCGGTTCGTCCCGCGCACGAAGCGCTTCGAGGGCCGCCTGCACGCTCGGCGCGGTCGAGTAGTAGGTGATCTCCTCTTCCACCGCCGTTTGCAGCGTCTCGCGATCGCGCGTGACCACTAGGTCGACCTTCCCCTCGCGGATCGCCTCGGGAACCTCCTCGAACTCCCGGACCTCATAGAAGTCTTCGAACCCGTCGACGTCGAGGTCGATCACGACGGTCCCACCCCGTGGGAGCACCGCGCCGGCGGCCTGCTGGGCCTTCCAGTAGGCCTTGCCGAACGAGTCGGCGGTGCCCATCACCTCGCCCGTCGACTTCATCTCCGGGCCCAGGCGCGGATCCGAGTTGGGAAGACGGTCGAACGGTAGGATGATCTCCTTGACGCTCACCTGCTCGGGGACTCCCTCGCTGACGTCCAGTTCGTCGAGGGTCGCGCCGGCCATCACCCGGGCGGCGAGCTTCGCGATGGGCACGCCCGTCGCTTTCGAGACGAACGGCACGGTGCGCGAGGAGCGCGGGTTGGCTTCGAGCACGTGTACCTCGCCCTCGTGGACCGCCAGTTGGACGTTGAGCAGCCCCACGGTGTCGAGCGCGCGGGCGATCTGCTCGACGACCTCGCGGATGCGCCCCATCGCCTCGTTTTCGAGCCAGCGCGGGGGAATCATGCAGGCCGAATCGCCCGAGTGGACGCCGGCGGTCTCGACGTGCTCCATGATCCCACCGATGAGCACGCGCTCGCCGTCGGAGACGGCGTCGACGTCGAGTTCGACCGCCCCCTCGAGGAACTCGTCGACGAGGATCGGCTTTTCAGGACTGACTCTGACGGCCTCCTCGATGTACTCTTTGAGCTCACCGTCGGAGTGAATGACCTCCATTGTTTTTCCGCCGAGGACGTAGGAGGGACGGACCAGCACGGGGTAGCCGATCTCGTGGGCGAGATCCAGCGCCTCGGCCTCGCTGGTCGCACTGGCGCCCTCCGGCTGGGCGATCCCCAGGTCGTCCATCAGCCGGTTGAACCGATCCCTGTCCTCGGCCAGATCCATCGCGTCGACGGTCGTCCCGAGCACCTCGCAGTCGAGCCCGCGACGTTCGATCTCCCGTTCCAGCGGTTCGCCGATGTCCACGGAAGTCTGGCCGCCGAACTGGATCATCGCGCCGTTCGCCCCCGTCTCCTCGATCACGTCCGCGACCTCCTCCGCGGTGATCGGCTCGAAGAAGAGTCCGTCGGAGGTGTCGTAGTCGGTCGAGACGGTTTCGGGGTTGTTGTTCACGACGTGGGCCTCGATGCCGTTCTCGCGGAGCGCCTGGACCGCGTGGACCGTACAGTAATCGAACTCGACGCCCTGTCCGATGCGGATCGGGCCGCCGCCGACGATCACGACGCTTTCGGCCTCGCGGTCGACCTGCACCTCGTCTCGGCCGAGCCGGTCGCCCCGGGCGCGCGCGGAGTAGTAGTACGGCGTCGAGGCCGCGAACTCGCCGGCGCACGTGTCGACCTGCTTGAAGTCCCGGTCGGGGGCACTTTCCTCGACCGCCGTAATCGCGCCACCGTCAGCCTGTGGCACGCTCGACGCTTCGCTCGTGTCGATCCCCGCGGCGACCTGCGCGTTCGTAAAGCCGAGCTCGGCCGCGCCCGAGAAGTCGCCGTCCTGTGCGGCGCTCGCCGCGCGGGCGATCTTCGCGTAGCGCTCGACGTACCACTCGTAGATCCCGGTCAGTTCACGGACCGCCTCGACGGAGTACCCCCTGTCGAAGGCCTCGAACATCGCGTAGGGGCGGTCCGGGGAGGGGGTTTCGAGATACTCGGTCTCTAACTCCTCGTCCGAGAGCGCCCCCCAGTCGACGTCCGGGTCGTACTCCGTCGAGCGAAGCGCCTTCAGCAGGGACTCCTCGAAGGTGCGGCCGATCGCCATCGCCTCTCCCGTACTCTTCATTGCGGTGCCCAGCTCGAACTCTACCTCGGCGAACTTGTCCTTCGGCCAGCGCGGGACCTTCGTCACCACGTAGTCGATCGCGGGCTCGAACGCGGCGGTCGTTTCCCCCGTGATTTCGTTGTCGATCTCGTGGAGCCGCTTGCCGAGCGCGACCTTCGCGGTCACGCGGGCGATCGGGTATCCGGTGGCTTTCGAGGCCAGCGCCGACGAGCGCGAGACCCGAGGGTTCACTTCCACCACGCGGTACTCGCCGCCCGGCGTGCCGTCGTCGCGCCAGGCGAACTGGATGTTACAGCCGCCCTGGATCCCGAGATCGCGAATGACTTCGAGCGCGGCGTCGCGCATCTCCTGGTGGCCCTCGTCGGGGATCACCTGCGAGGGCGTGACGACGGTCGATTCGCCCGTATGGATGCCCATCGGGTCGAGGTTCTCCATGTTGCAGATGATGATACACGAGTCGTCGGCGTCGCGCATCACCTCGTACTCGAGTTCGACCCAGCCGGCGATCGACTCGGTGATGAGCACCTCGCCGTTCCGGGAGAGGCGAAGGCCCTTCCTGACCGCCTCTTTCAGTTCGTCCATCTCGCCGACGACGCCCGACCCGCTCCCGCCGAGCGTGTAGGTCGTGCGCATGATCACCGGCAGGCCGCCGACGGCCTCGACCGCGCGTTCGACCTCGCCGACCGACTCGATGGTGCGCGAGCGGGCGATCGGCTGTCCCATGTCCTCCATCCGGTGGCGGAACTGCTCGCGGTCCTCGGTCGCGTAGATCGTCTCCAGGGGCGTGCCCATGATCTCGACGTCGTGTTCTTCGAGGACGCCCTCCTCTGCGAGTTCCGCGGTCACGTTCAATCCCGTCTGCCCGCCCAGTCCCGCGATCACGCCGTCCGGGCGCTCTTTCCTGATGATCTCCGCGATGGCTTCAGTAGTAATCGGTTCGATGTACACTTTGTCCGC
>JAWARX010000269.1:0-3962 GCA_038893155.1 Halalkalicoccus sp. | reverse complement strand
AATCGTTGGAAAAATACGTAACTATAATAACATCTCATTATGTACCAATAATCGAGGATGAAGGTGGATCGGTCGCGTCGGGGGGGACGGCATGCGTGACGAGCCGGCGGCGTTGAACGAGGGCGAGATCCACGACGTTCTTCGCAACGACAGGCGACGAGCGGTGATCGAGTTCCTCTCGGAGCACGACGGCCACGCGACGATCAGGGAGCTTTCCGAGCGGATCGCGGCCGTCGAAAGCGGCGAGGACCCGCCGCCGCGGAACGTCCGCCAGAGCGTCTATGTCTCGCTGCATCAGACCCATCTGCCGAAGCTCGAAGGGCTGGGGATCGTCGCGTACGATACCGACAGCAAGGACGTCGAACTACGCGAACAGGCGACCCGCGTTCGGGCATACATGGGGCAGATAGACGACGAAACCGCGATCCCGGTCGCGAAGCTCTGTCTCGCGGGCGGGCTGTTTGGCGTCGTCCTCGCGCTCGCTGCGACGTTCGCTAACGAGTCGATCCTCGGGATCGATTTCGCCCCCATTGCGTTGGTCTTGTTCGCCGTCCTCGCCGTCATCGGCGGCGTCGGATCGTGGCAACGGGGATAGCGACGGAGCGGACGGCAGTTCACGAACCGGACGACCGTCTGGCCCGCGTTTCGATTCCGAAGCCAAGCGCCGATACGAGCGATCGGGTTGTCCTACGAACATTTAATCCGCTGGTAACCATGGCTGTGAACATGACAGAGGAGGGGGTCGATCCGTTCGCAGTCATGCGGTTAGTCGACGATCGACGGGCGTTGTTGGAGGAGTTAGCGTCCGCACCGGCTGATAAACCGGCGCTCGTCGCGTCGCTCGATTGCTCGCGCTCGACCGTCTACCGGGCGATCGACCAGCTCGAACGCCACTATCTCGTCGAGCGCACCGGCGATGGATACGTGCTTACGTTTCCCGGTCGGCGGATCGTCGAACTCTACGACCGGTACCGTGGACAGGTTGGAGCGGTCACGTCGAGATCCGGCCTCCTCTCGGCGCTTCCGGCCGACTGCAGGCTTCCCGACGAGCTCCTCTGGCAGGGTGACCTGATCGAGGGGGGCGGCGTCGAGCCGTATGCGCCACAACAGGCGCTCTGTGGATTGTTCGAAGACGCGAGCAGGCTCCGACTCTCGTATCCGGTGTTGGATTCGTCCGTCGCTTCAGCGCTACTGGATCGAGTCGAGAGCGACCGGCCGACCGATGTCCTCGTCGATCGGTCCTCGCTCGAATACCTCTGGACGGCCGCGCCGTCTCTGATCCGTGAACTCCGTTCCAACGAGGCGCTCGTTCTCGCCGCCGATTCGCTCGAATACGGCGTCGCGTACGCTGGATCACGCCTCGCGGTCCTCCTCTGTGAATCCCGTCAGTGGACCGGCCTGTTGCTCGGCGAAAGCCCCGCCGGATGTCTCTGGGCCAAACGAGCGTATCGACGCCAACGAAGCGGGGCAACACCCGTTTCCGAACTCGAAATCCCACTCGAAAACGAGCTGCCGTAGCTCGTGAACGGACTGTGGACGGTGTTATTACCCCTCACTGGTCGATCGTTCCTGTTCAGGTTTTCGATAGACGACCGTCCGGCTGAGGGGAATCAATCGACGGTTATGTGTTCTATAGCCCATAATTTATCTTACATCCATCGGATCCGAGAATCGTTTCTAATTTATACAAAATATACCAATGTTAAAATTACTTGCAAGCCTCCATCCGGTATCAAAATAGACACCATAATCGGATGTAATCGACTACGCCGAACCGGTTATGCCCTCCCAAAACCGCTGAACAGTATTCTCTTTTTTATTATGCTTTTGTTCCTATATGTCTGTAGCACCATGAGCATCCAGACGCCAACCGCAGACGACGCCGCCGCTGAGTCCGCCGAGAGCCAGCTTTCGGTCTCGAAAGACGACCTGTTTCACCTCCTGCAGAACAGCCGTCGTCGTGCAGTCCTTCGGTACTTCGCGGCCCATCCCGACCGCGAGGAGTTCGACATGCGGACGATCGCGGAAGCGATCGCAGCATGGGAAAACGAAACGACGGTCGAGCAGCTGAGTTCGGATCAACGCCAGCGGGTGTACATCGCGCTCTATCAGTCCCACCTCCCCAAGCTCGATGAGTACGGCGTCATCGAGTACAACCAGTCACGCGGACGGATCGTTCCGACGGCGCTGATCGCCGTCTTCGAGCCCTACCTGGGTGAGACGTTCGACGAGGCCCCTCTCGATCAGCGTATCACCGTCCCCGAGGACCGCTCCTCGTTCGGCTCGGCGGTTCGATCCCTGCTGCATCGCTGACGCGACTTGCATTTTTACGCGATACGGATAGCCATCGCCACCCGAGTCGCTACGGGCGCGTGAGCCGACGTGCAACCGAGGGAAGCCGGACCGCCTCGACCACTTCGGTCGAACGTTTTTCGAACCTCTCGAACCGCTGGGCCACGCTGTTGCCCTGCGTATCTCCGGCGGGGGGTTTCCCGGTACGCTCGAAAAAATGCTCGGTAGGGGATTTGAACCCCTGTCCTCGGCTCGAAAGGCCAAGATGATTGGCCGGACTACACCAACCGAGCACTGGGTCCACTTGCGCTCCGTGTCTCAGATCGGTCCATGAGACAGTCGAGATAGCGCGTTCTACCGTTCCCGGCAGATTCGTTTAAACGTTCCGTTCCGCGCCGGCTTATTTACCTTCGAACTCCGGCTCTCGATCGCTCTGGAACGCCGACAGCCCCTCCCAGAGGTCGTCGGTCGTAAACAGGTGTCCGAACGCGGACGCCTCGAACTCGAGGCCGGCGTCGATGTCGTCCCGGCCGGCGAGCATGGCCCGCTTGGTGAACCGCTGGGCGATCGGCGGACCGGCCGCGAGATCTCCGGCGAGCTCGCGGGCGCGTTCCTCGAGATCGTCGTTCTCGACGACCTCGTTGACGAAGCCGTAGTCGTACATCGTTTCGGGCTCGTAGTCGTTTCTCGCGGTGAAGACGATCTCCTTCGCACGGCCCTCGCCGACGATCCGGGGGAGACGCTGGGTGCCGCCCCAGCCGGGAAGCAGACCGAGGTTGTGTTCGGGCTGGCCGAACTGCGAGCGCTCGGTGGCGATGCGCATGTCCGCACAGGCCGCAAGCTCCATCCCGCCGCCCAGACAGTAGCCGTCGATCGCCGCCAGCACGGGCTTGGGGAGCTCCTCGACCCGACCGAACACCCGCTGGCCGCGACGGGAGAGCTCCGCGGTCTCGATGCCGTTTCCGGCAGCCGCCGTCGAGGCGTCGAAGCCCGCCGAGAACGCCCGATCGCCAGCACCTGTTAGAAGGATCGCGCGGACCGACTCGTCGCCGGCGAGCCGATCGAGCGCGTCGTCGATCTCCTCGATCATGTCGGTCGTGATCGTGTTCATCCGGTGGGGACGGTCGATCGAGAGGGTGGCGACGCGCTCGTCGATCTCGACGTCGATGGCGTCGTACTCGTAGCTGCCCTCCCCGGTTTCTCCGTCGCTGTCGCCGTAGAACCCGCCCGCCTCGGCACGCGTTTCGAGGTACTCGGCGGGTTCGTAGCGCTCCTCGCCGGTCTCCTCGTAGAGTTCCGAAAGCGTCTCGTACAGCGAATCGAGCCCGGCCGAGTCGGCCATCTTCGCGGGGCCGTCGGGGAATCCGGCCCCGAGCATCACCGCCTCGTCGACCGCGCTCGCGTCGGCCACGTCACCCCCGATCAGCTTCGCGACCTCGTTCGCCATCACCGCGAGCAGACGGGTCTCGACCGTCTCGGAGCCGGCGTCGGTCGGGATCTCGACGCCGCCGTCCTCGTAGTCGTAAAAGCCCTTGCCGGTCTTCTTTCCGAGCTCCTCGCTCTCGACCTTCTCGACCAGCGTCGGCGAGGGCTCGTAGGCCTCTCTCAGGACCTCGTGCATGTACTCGAGGACCTGATAGCCCACGTCGATCCCGACCTGGTCGGCGAGC
>JAWARX010000268.1:0-3983 GCA_038893155.1 Halalkalicoccus sp. | reverse complement strand
CGGGACGGTCCACATCGCGCTCGGCGACGACGCCGGCATCGGCGGCGACACGGAGGCCCCGATCCATCAGGACGGCGTATTGCGTGAACCGACGGTGTACGCGGACGGCGTGGAAGTGGAACTTCCACGTGTCGAGTGAGCGACAACAGTCGCGAACGCGGGGAGGTCGTAGACCTCCCGACGGTCGAATAGCGCGGATCGACGGTTCGCGAACGGGAGAGCGAGCCCATCCCCCGAGCCACGGGCGTAGCCGTGGGACGACGAGGAGATCGGACTACCACGGTCCTGAGCACAGACGACTTTTATACCGCGATACACTATCGTCGCCAATGAGCAACACAGCGAGTCAGGTGGCCCTTCCGTGTCCCTCGTGTTCGCCCGAGGAGGCGACCGTCCACGAGGTGCTGAAACCCGGCGGGCAGGCGACGGTGCGGTGTACGGCCTGCGGGCACACCCACAAGGCGACGGTAGAGGAGGAAAACGAGATCGAGATCGACGTGATCGTCTCGCAGGACGGCGAGTCCTTCTCGGCGAGCGCCGAGGTGCCCGAGGGCGAGGAGCTGGCCGTCGGCGAGGAGTTCGTGCTGGACACCGCCGAAGCGATCATGCTCGTGCGGATCACGAGCATCGAACTCGGCGCGGAGCGCCGGGCCGAGAGCGCCCGCGCCGACGACATCGAAACCCTCTGGACGCGCGCGGTCGACAACGTCTCGGTCAACCTCACGATCCACCCCAACGAGAAACGCGAGGAGAGCCGGAGCGTCAAACTGCAGGTGCCCGGCGATCACGACTTTACCGTCGGCGAGCGAGAGGAGATGGCCGGCGAGGAGTTCGTGATCACGGGCATCCACGTCAAGCGCGATTCGACGGGCTACGACCGCGATAAGTTCGACTTCGAGGGCGATGCAGTGCCCGCAAAGGACGTCAAACGCCTGTTCGGCGAGGACGACTCGCCGACGGCGTGGTCCGTCTGGTAACAAGCCAGAAGAGTAGAACATGTACGAGGACGAACGCGCGGCGCTCGTTGACCGACTCGCCCGCCGCGAGGGGCTCTCCGGGCCCGCCACCGAGGCGATGAAGGCGATTCCCCGCCACGAGTTCGTTCCCGAGTTCCGACGGGGCGCGGCCTACGCCGACCGTCCGCTCCCGATCGGCGACGACCAGACGATCAGCGCGCCCCACATGGTCGCGATCATGACCGACCTGCTCGGGGTCGAGCGCGGGGATCGGGTGCTGGAGATCGGCACCGGCTGTGGCTACCACGCCGCGGTCACCGCCGAGGTGGTCGGACCGGAGAACGTATTCAGTGTGGAGTTCAGTCCCGAACTCGCGGGACGGGCACGCGAGACGTTGAAGCGGATCGGCTACGGGGAGATCGCTATTAGAGAAGGTGACGGCCGGGAGGGCTGGCCCGAACACGCACCCTACGACGCCGCCTACTTCACGTGTGCGGTGCCCGAGATCCCCGGGGCCGTGATCGAGCAGGTTCGCGCGGGCGGGACGATCCTCGCGCCCGTCGGGAACCGGTCACAGCGACTCGTCCGCGCTCGCGTCGGCGAGGAGGGGATCGAGGGACGGGAGACCCACGGCGGGGTCCGGTTCGTTTCGATCCGGGAGTGATCGCCACGCACAAGGCGTGCAAGCGCGCGGTTCTTAGGGCTGGATCGCCGAGGGCCGACATGGACCCGGCCGTCCTCCGCGAGGACATGGTCGACAGTCTCGAACACGAGACCAAGGCCGCCCTCGACAGCGAACGCGTGGCCCTCGCGATGCGGGACGTCCCCCGCGAGCCGTTCGTCGAAGAGCAGCGGATCGCCTACGCCGACCGGGCCACCGAGGTGGACGGCACGACCGTCCTCGCACCGAGCACTGCCGCCCGCCTGCTCGACGCGCTCGGCGCCCGCGAGGACCACTCGGTGCTGGTCGTCGGCGTCGGCGTCGGCTACACCGCCGCCGTCCTCGCCGAGATCGCCGGCCAGGAGAACGTTCACGCGGTCGACATCGATCGAAATATGGTCTACACGGCCCGCGAAAACCTCGATCGCGCGGGGTTCGGAGGCGTTCTCGTGGACTGTCGAGACGGTTCGCAGGGCCTTCCCGAGTACGCCTCGTTCGACCGAATCCTCGTGGAGGCCGCGGCCGTCCGCCCGCCGCGCCCGCTGCTCGATCAGCTCGCGGCGGAAGGACGGCTCGTCATGCCGATGGGCGCGAGCGGACAGACGCTCTCGGCGCTCGATCCGAGCGGGGACGTGATCGAGCGGGTCTGTCCGGTCGCGTTCCGACCGCTGCTGATCGAGGGCCAACAGCCCGGCCGGCTCGAACGAAATCGGACCGAGCGGGAAGACCGGGAGTTCGCCGAGCGAAACGCACGACGCCGCCACGGCTGGGAGCAAGAGTGGATCGACTGGGAGCGCGGCCGCGGCCGGTAGCGATAAATCGACGGAACCGGATGAACCAGTATGGCCCGCTCACGGGGCGATCCCCGCGTCCTGTTCGCCATGAACCTCGTCCTTTCGGCCGTCTTCTGTTATACGGTCATCTGGGGGCTCGATTTTATCGGCGCAGTGACGTTCTCGTGGCCCCTGGTCGCCGGTGCGACGGCGCTGTTGATGGTGGTCACGCACGTCGTGACGCGATAAGAAGGAGCTGGATGAGGGGAGGGGAACGGGGCCTCAGTACCCGTCGTCCTCGTCGGGTTCCTCCTCGTAATCGTAGTCGATCTCCTGGGCGGGTTCGAACTCGAGGCCGAGCGCGTCGGCGATTCCGACGGAGACCTCGCTGTTGTCGAAGTACCGACCGAAGAACTCGGCGCCGGGGCCGGAGGCGTACGAGGGGACCTCCTCGGCCGTGTGGGAGTCCGAGGACCAGCCCATCTGCGTACGCTTGTTCAGCACGTTAGCGAGGTCGCCGCCACTGATGTCGATGATCTCACCCTGCGTAAGCTCGTACCCGGTGTGTTCCTCGACGATCGAACGGATCGCGTCGTAGCTGTAGCCGGCCTCGCCGATCGCGTATTCGAGGTGTTCGAGGCTCGCACGGACCGAATCGATCGCTTCCCAGTCCATGTTGTAAGCGTCCCATCCGAGCGACATGCCGCCGGTTTCGTGGTCCGCGACCTGCATCGCGAACGTCTCGGGCGTCGCGTCGTCCTCGACGTAATCGAGGACGACGCCGAAGGCCTCGTCGCACTCGAGCTGCTCGTGGGTGATCGTCGGGTCGTTTGCGTGGCCCTGGTGGTCGACGCGGCCCGACTCGACCATCAGGAAGAAACCGTTCTCACAGTCCGAAAGCAGATCTATCGCCTTCTCCGTCATCTCGACGAGGCCGGGTTCGTCGGTGTCGTCGACGAACTCCCGGTCGGGGTAGTAGCTCATGTGAGAGGCGCGGTCGGTCTCGCTGCCGAACAGGCCGAGGACCTTCCCGGAGTCGACGTCTGCGAGGTCGGCGTCGGTCTCGACAACCTGATAGCCCTGCTCCTCGGCGCGGGCGAGCATGTCTTCGCCGTCGTCGCGTTCCTCGGGATCGAAGTGACGCTTACCACCGCCGAGCAGCACGTCGACGTTCGCGTTCTCGACGTACTGGCGGGCGATCTCGTCTTCCATTCCGCGGTTGGGAACGTGGGTCGCGAACGTCGCCGGGGTCGCGTGAGTGATCCGGGTGGTGGTAACGAGTCCAGTCGCCATTCCCGCCTCGTGGGCTGCCTCGAGGATCGTTCCGACGGGAGTGTAGTCGTCCTCGCTGCCGACGCCGCTGATCGCACCGTTGTACGTCTTCGTCCCGGCCGCTATCGCCGTCCCCGCCGCCGCAGAGTCGGTGATTGGTGTTCGGTCGGGGTTGTCGGGCTGCGTGCTCATTCCGCCGATCTGTTCGGTCCGATCGACGTTGAGTGTCGTTCCGCTAGGGGTGGCGTTGAGGGGGAACTCCTCGGGATCCTCCTGATACGCCTTTAGATACCGCGCGCCACTGATATGGGGCTGGCCCGC
>JAWARX010000267.1:0-3996 GCA_038893155.1 Halalkalicoccus sp. | reverse complement strand
CTACGCCGGCGGCTACTACGCGCTGTACTGTGAGGATCCCGAGGGGATCACGGTCGAAGTCGTCGGTCCCGAATAAGCCGACCGAGTACTGTGAGCGTGCCGTCAGTCCCTCGGGAAACCACAGGCGCTATGCGCCGTCCGTCCTACCGTCCGACAATGAGTACGGTCGAGGTCTCTCGGGGGAAAGCGTGGCTGATGGCCGCCCGCCCGCAGACGCTCCCCGCGGCGGCCGCGCCGGTGATCGTCGGCGTCGGGCTGGCGATCCACGACGGCGTGTTCGCCCCTCTGCCCGCGCTCGCGGCGTTCGTCGGCGCGGCGCTGATCCAGATCGGGACGAACTTCGCGAACGACTACTACGACGCGATCAAGGGCGCGGACACGGACGACCGCGAGGGCTTCACCCGGGTGACCCAGTCGGGGCTGATCGCCCCCGAAGAGGTCAAACGCGCGATGATCCTCACCTTCGCCCTCGCCATCCTCGTGGGCACATACCTCGTTTTCGTCGGCGGGGTTCCGATCCTCGCAATCGGGCTCGCGAGCGTCGCCTCGGGGATCGCTTACACCGGCGGGCCCTACCCCTTCGGGTATCGCGGGCTGGGCGACCTCTTCGTGTTCGTCTTCTTCGGCCTGATCGCGGTGACGAGCACCTACTACGTACAGGCCGCCGCGCTGCTCGCCGAGCCGTTCCCGCTGTGGATCCCCTCCGGAACGATCACCACGGAGGCGGTCGTCGCGAGCCTCTCGGTCGCCGCCCTTTCCACGGCGATCCTCGTCGTCAACAACGTTCGGGACCTCGAAACGGATCGCGAAGCCGGAAAACGAACCCTCGCGGTCATCCTCGGCTACCGGTTCGCCCGGATCGAGTACGTCGGGCTGTTCGCGCTCGCCTACCTGACGCCGCTCTGGTTTCTGCTCTCGGGGTTCGGCGTCGTCGTCCTCCTGCCGTACCTGACCCTTCCCTATGCGGCGCTTCTCGTGCGGACGCTTCTGTCCGAAACCGGCGGCGCGGCGCTCAATCCGGCGCTCGAACGCAACGGTAAGCTGCTCGCGGCGTACGCCGCGCTGTTCGCGATCGGGCTGGTGATCGCATGAGGACCGAGGAGTTCTCCTTCCCGCTGAAAGAGCCGCTTTCGACCGCGGCCGGCACAATCAGCGAACGCGAGGGGCTTCTCGTCCGCGTCGACGGCGGGGTCGGCGAGGCGACGCCGCTTCCCGGCTGGACCGAATCGCTCGCCGAGTGTCGACGGACTCTCGCGGCGGTCGACGATCCGGGGGTTGCACTCGCGGATCTGGACGACCGTCCCGCGGCGCGCCACGCCATCGCGCTCGCGCTCGCGGACCGCGAGGCACGCGAGCGCGGCGTTCCTCTCCATCGCTACCTCGGGGGTGACGCCAGCGGTCCCACGGAACGAATCCCGGTCAACGCGACGATCGGGGACGGCTCGCCCGAAGGAACCGCCGACGCCGCCCGTGAGGCGGTCGAGGCCGGCTTCGGGACGATCAAGTGCAAGGTCGGCGCACGCCCCGTCGACGCGGACGTGAGGCGCGTCCGCGCGATCCGCGAGGCGGTCGGCCCCGGACCCGAGGTCCGCCTCGACGCCAACGGCGGCTGGAGCCGAGAGGAGGCGGACCGGGCGCTCGATGCGTTCGCCGCGTTCGACATCGCGTTCGTCGAACAGCCGCTCCCGGCCGACGACCTCGCGGGCTATCGCGAGCTTTCCTCGTCCGTTCCAGTCGCGCTCGACGAGTCGCTCGCGGGACGCTCGCCGGCAGAGATCGAAGAACTCGGGGATGCCGCCGACGTCTTCGTCCTGAAACCGATGGCGCTCGGCGGCGTCGACCGGGTCGTCGAGCTCGGACGCTGCCTCGAAAGCGTCGTCGTGACGACGACGATTGACGCCGTAGCCGCACGGACGGCAGCGGTTCACGCCGCCGCGGCGCTCGGGATCGATCGCGCCTGCGGACTCGCGACGGCCGACTTCCTCCAGACCGATCTCGCACCCGATCCCGCACCCGTCTCCGAGGGGACGATCGCGGTTCCACAGCGACCGGGCCTCGGGATCGACGGACCGTGGTATCCGGATGCTGGAGGTGAGCGAGATGCATGATCCCGTCTGGTACCAGCGTCACGCCGCCCCCGAGGCGACGGCCCTGATCGACGCCGCGTCGGACGAGCACTGGAGCTACGCCGAGTTCGACCGCGCCGTCGATCGGACCGCGGGCCGGCTGTCCTCGCTCGGCGTCCGACCGGGCGACCAGCTCGGCGTCCTCGCCGACACCGGTCCGGCGTTCGCCCGGCTCGTCCACGCGACGTGGCGGACCGGAGCCACACTGGTCCCGCTCAACACCCGGCTCCCGGTCGCGGAGCTGCGCCCGCAGCTCAGCCGGGTCGATCTCGACGCGCTCGTCTGTGACGAACGCTACGAGAGCCGAGCGGACGCGGCCGGCGACGCGGTGTCGACGCGCTCGCTCTCGGACCTCGCGGAGGAGCCGTCCGCCGAGTTCGTCGCCGGGGACGCTCCGCTCGATACCCCGCGAGCGATGCTCTTTACGTCGGGGACGACCGGCGATCCGAAGGCGGTCGTCCTCACCGCCCGGAACTTGCTGGCCAGCGCCGTCGCCTCGGCGTTCCGCCTCGGCGTCCTCCCCGACGATCGGTGGTACGACCCGCTCGCGGGCTATCACATGGGCGGGCTCGCGCCGATCGTCCGCTCGGCGTTCTACGGGACCTGCGTCGTCCTCCCGGACGAGTTCGACGCCCAGCTGGCGCTGTCGCAGCTCCACGAGTACGACCCCGCTGGCGTCTCGCTCGTTCCGACGATGCTCTCCCGGCTGCTCGATGCGGGCGACCTCCCCGACTCGCTTCGGTTCGTCCTCACGGGCGGCGCGCCGACCCCGCCGGAACTGATCGCGCGTTGCGAGCGCCGGGACGTCCCGATCCATCCGACCTACGGGATGACCGAGACGGCCTCGCAGGTCGCCACCGCCCGGCCCGAAGAGGCGTTCGCGAACCCCGAGCGGGCGGGTCGCCCGCTCGCTGGCGTTCGCGTGCGCGCGATCGCCGACGGCGAGGTCCGCCCGCCGGGCGAGCCCGGTGAACTCGTGGTTTCGGGGCCCACGGTAACGGAGGGGTACTACGACGATCCGGAGACCAACGAACGGGTCTTCGGCCCGCACGGCTTTCACACGGGCGACCTCGGCGTCGTCGAAGAGGGCGGCGCGATCCGCGTGATCGGCCGGCTCGACGACGCGATCGTCACCGGCGGCGAGAACGTCCACCCCGCGGAGGTCGTCCGCGCCCTCCGCGAACACCCGGCAGTCGAGGACTGTGCGGTCGTCGGCCTGCCCGACCTCGAGTGGGGCGAGCGGGTCTGTGCGCTGGTCGTCGGCGACGCGAGCGAGGACACCGTCCGCGCGTTCTGTGAGCGCCGGCTCGCGGACTACCAGCGCCCGAAGACGATCGCGTTCGTCGACGAACTACCGCGGACTCCCTCCGGAACGGTCGACCGCGAGGCCGTCCGCGAGATCCTCTCGTCGCGATCGGGGCGCGCCGAGTAGCGCGTCGGGCGCCGTTCGGTGTCGGGGGTGCGCTCCGATCCGGACAATCAAGGTTAAAGGCGTCCGGCGGCGTTGTTCGGGTATGAGCGCCGCCGAACTCGAAGCCGACCTGTCCGAGGACGAACGGGCCGGGCTCGAACTCGTCCGCCGGAGCGGGGGGATCCACCAGAGCGACTTCTGGAAGGAACTCGACGTCTCCTCGCGCAAGGGCAGTCGTATCGCCGAGAAGCTCGCCAGCGCCGAGCGGGGCGCCGTGCGCGACGGCGTCGGGGCGATCGAGCTGAACCTCTCGTGCCCGAACGTCGCCGGGGCTGCGGATTCCGCAGCGGCGATCGTCGCGGCGTGCCACGTGATCGTGGTCGTCCCGTGCGCGAAGTGGGCGTGCAGGTGGCGGACGTCGGGGGCTGGGATGACGCGGTCGGCGAGCGCGATCGCCTA
>JAWARX010000266.1:0-4010 GCA_038893155.1 Halalkalicoccus sp. | reverse complement strand
GAGCAGTTTAAATACTGCGCCAACACCGCAAGCGAGTGGTGCTGGCACGGTGACGACGGCTACCACGTCACCTCGAAGGCCAAAGCCGAACGCGCCCTCTACGACCGACTCCGAGACGAAACCGATCTCACAGCTAACCTCGTCCAGAAAGGGATTCGTCGAGCTGTCGAAGCCGTCAAAAGTGGAGTCGAACGCCTCAAACGCGGCGAGAACACATCGCAACCGCACTTCTCGGCAGACAGCGCAGTGTACGACAAGCGGAGCGCGACGTTCCACCGCGACCACGTATCGCTGTCTACGGTAGACGGGCGCGTCGAGTGCGACTACATCCTCCCCGACGACTCGAAGACACCGCCGACCAAATACGTCTCCGACGAGGATTTCGAGTTTCGAATGGCGCACTTACAACATCGAGACGGTTGCTGGTATCTCCACGCTTCAATGCGAAAAGTCGATGCGGTCGAGGAATCGTCTGAATCCGAGTCCAAGCACAGAACAGTCCTTGGTGTGGATTTGGGCGTGAACAACCTCGCCGTTGCTTCGACGGGCCGATTCTGGTCGGCAGACGAGTTCAACCACTGGCGACGAGAGTACGAGAAGCGCCGTGCATCGCTCCAACAGTGTGGGTCTCGCCACGCCCACGAAAACATCGAGAGCGTCGGACAGAAAGAGTACGGGCGCTTCGAGATACACCTGCACACGTTGGCGAACGAACTTATCGAGGAGGCCGTCAAGAACGACTGTTCGCACATCGTGTTCGAGGACTTGACCCACATTCGGGAGAACATCCCTGAGGCGACGTGGCAACACATCTGGGCGTTCCGACGCCTCTCCGAGTACGTCGAATACAAAGCCAAAGAACACAGCATCGAAGCCGTGCAGGTTGACCCGCGCAACACGTCGAAGCGTTGCTCGACGTGTGGGTTTACCCACGACTATAACCGTAACGGTGAGTCGTTCGAGTGTCAGCAGTGTGGGTACGAGAATCACGCCGACTACAACGCCTCGAAGAACATCGGTTTGCAGTATCTCCGTCGTCGGCAAAACGCAGACGATGGAGGCGCACCCGTAGATGTGCGCTTGAATCGCGGGACGCTGAACGTGAGCGGGGAGTACGTACCCCCTGCCTCTACTCAGGCATAGAACGGGAGTCAACGCGAAAGCCTCGGGGCTTGCCCCCGAGACGATTTACCAACATTCCCTTCGAAGGGGTGTTTTGCAAGAACTGCAACACGCGGGTCGAATTCCACGAACCCCTGGAGGATCACGGGTACGAAGATGCCGTGATTGCGCGCTTCGACACAGACACGACCTGGAACCTCCACGTCGACGAGAAACTCCGTCGTGATCTTCCAGATGGGTCAGCGCGAGTGAAGATACTCGGCGCACCGGGCGGCTACGAGGTCGACTGGTGGAGTCCTAAGACGGGCGAGGAGTGGGAGCCGGTCGAACGTGGTGAGTTCGACGACGTCGAAGAGCCAGAAGAGGTGTCACATCTGGCGTAGCGGAATTCGATTCTTCAGCGATTGTGAGATCATTGTTGTTGCGCCGGCGATGGGTGCCGGCGCACACGCGCCGGAGAGTATCGATGTCAACACGGAGTCAACTCCGATTCGTCCAACGGAGCGAGACGACAGGTGAACAGTCTGAAACTAACCGTATCGCACAGATCTACCGACACTCGGACGGCTATCCCGACAGCGTCCTTCGAGATCTCGTTCAACTGAAGCAACTGCTCGACGAAACACGAACAGAGCGCGGGCCAGCGTACGCCGCGGCTCAGTTCCTGTTTCTCGACACGCTTTCGACGATGACCCTGTACGTCGATGAGGGCCGTGACCGGAGCATTCACGCCGATCAGCCCTCGGATCTCCTCGAGCCGGCCAACATGGAGCATCTAGATCAGCCGCTGTTCCTGCTCGGCCACGGCGTTGAGAACCCGGCAGACGGTATTCACGGTGACGAAGAGTACCTCTACGTCGTCGAGCTCCCGACCCGGAATCCGTTCGAGAAGCCAGCCGAGTGGACAGTCAAAGTGAGCGGCCACTCCGCATTCCCCCGGTGGGATGGCCCGACCGAGGAGGCCTTCGAGCGGGCCAGCTGGCAGTTCCACGGATCGTTGGAGAACGCACTCGCGGAGTTGGTCGCTGAGCCGGCGTGAGTGTGTAGCCGTTCTAGATGATGCCGACGAGCATGAGCAGGCCTATGGTGACCAGGAGCGTCGTGACCACGCTTCCCCCGGCCAGTAGTTTGTTTTCCATGGCCTTCTCGTGAAGCGGCATCGCGGCGTACTCCTCGCGGAACGCCTCTAGGTTGTCCTCGTCGTAGAAATACTTCGTCTTCAGTGCGAACCTCTCAGTGACCGCACACCCCGTACAGACCGGCTCTCCCTCCAACCGTTCGGTCTTGGTGTGGCTGTCGCAGGCAATCGCCCCGCCGTTGGGACAATAAGTGTACGTCTCGTCGACGTCGCTCATCCCGCAGTGAACGCAGCGATGGATCCCGTCCTCGGCGGTCACCCGCGAGGGCCCCGCCGCGTAGTACTCGTAGGAGTAGGTGTACTCAAGGATGTCGGTCGTATGTCGAACCTCGGGGAGGTATACCGGCTCGATCGACTGCACCGAGATGTCCGAACGGTTCGGTTCGCAGGTCTTGTTGTACGTGACGTTGTTGTCACCGGTGTAGGTCACCGTCGTCGTGTGGTACTCCCGCAGCCGGTCGACGGCCCACTCCTTGTACTCGGTCTGTGTCTGGCCGAACCGACGCTCCTCGATGCCGTCGAACACCTCCTCGAACTGACCCGGGTCGAGCTCCACCGTCGCATGAAGGTTCTCGGTGACCAGCGTCGCGGCATCGTCGTCAGCCACTTTCGGCTGCCCTCGTTCAGCGTGGACGACGAATCGCGTTCGATCGTTTATTCGATGGATGACGCCAACAGAGGTCTCGAAGACGGCATTCGTGTCGGCGGTGACCGCGACTACCGGGCGAAACGTCACCTCGGAGTGCGGCACCGGCAGGTCGGCAGCCTCGATATTCTCGATGTCACGGAACGCTTCCCGGACGGGCCCGTCGACGTCCGTTGCCAGGTCGTATGGCCGGAGCGTTTCGTCACAGAGGATCTCGATGCGGCCGTTGTAGAGATCCAAGCCGATCTCGTCGGCGATCTCACGGAGATCCTCACCGTCGAGCAGCTCGATGGGATGGGGATCATCGTTCTGCTGGAGTCGCTCAGCGTACTCTTGAGCAGGGTTCGTGAATCGACCTGTCGTGGCGACCATGCCGCGTTTGGGGCCGTCGAAGTCGAAGGTGGCGATCGCGGAGTGGAGCTTCTGGACGACCGGTCGTCCGACCGTCCCGGTGTGCTTACACTCAACGACGATGCCACGGCGAGTGCCGTCGACGACCTCCTCCATGATGATATCCCGGCCCTCGTCAGCTATCCGCTCGGCCTGGCGGACGTTCTCGTACCCGAGGTTCCGGAACACGTCCTCCATTACGTCCTCAAACTCGAACCCCGAGAGATCATCCAGTACAGCCATCCCGATATAATTGGAATGTGATTTGCTACTACCAAATATGTTGCCGAACTCGAGGCCGAGAGACGGTGTTGTGACCGTCAGCTTCGCGACCCCCTAGCGTCTCAGTAGGTCGTTCCATTTCTGTTTCTATTTGTACGGCGGTTCCACGGTGGCAACAACACGGACGTCGGACTCCTCATAGGCCGGCTCGTAGATCGTTTCGTTCCCGGTCAGGGATTCTGACACCCAGCGAGCGCCGCGGACATATTCCCAGAGGATCTCTCCTGTCGTACGCTCGTATCGAAGCCACTGCCGCTCGTCGTCGCCCATCCCGTGATAGATGACGACGTCGAACGTGCCATCGTCCCAGAGGCGGATCTTGCACGTTCGAGGCGCTGGCAGTTCCTCCGCCGCGAGGGAACGCATACGGTCAACGAGTGGTGCGAGCGGTTCCATGGGTGGGATACCATCGGAGTTCATAGTTGTGCTGTC
>JAWARX010000265.1:0-4017 GCA_038893155.1 Halalkalicoccus sp. | reverse complement strand
CTCGACGCCGCTGCTCTCGCCCATCGGCTACCAGACGAACCTCATGGTCTACGGTCCCGGCGGCTACGAGTTCGCCGACTTCGCGCGCGTGGGTGCACCGCTTCAACTGATCCTCGCGGTCGTCACGACGCTGGGGATCGCCGCCATCTGGGGTGTTTAGAGCCGGTAGAGCCGCGTCGTGAAGAAATCTCGAAACGCCTCATCGAGGGCCGGTTCGGGATCGCCCGTCGCGTCGACCGCCCGCCTCGCCTCGGCGTCGAACTCCTTCAACAGCGTGCGCTGGCCGACGACGATCAACCGCTCGGGATCGGCTTCGCCGATCGCCTCGCGGCACTTCTGGACGTGTTCGGCGATCTGGTCGTCCCGACGACGCTCGAACCGGCCCTGCGAGAACCCGCCCTTCGAGTGATCGCCCTTCACGTCGCTCTCGACGGCGCGAAACGACTCGCGCTCGCCTCCGCGATACTCGCCCATCGCAAAGAGGCCAGAGCGCACGAGCGCGAACGTGAACTCGCCCTCCGGGAAGAACCAGCCGGTATCGAGATCCACCTCGTCGCTCCACGTCCAGAAGGGGTCGGGCGCGAGCGGCGGCGTCAGAGCCACACTGAGAAGTCCGACGTCGTCCGTGACCGCGAGACACGGCGCGGCCCGCGACAGCAGCGGCGCGCGCTCGCCGAACGCCTCGGCGACCGAATCGGGGACTCGACCGTCTACCATCGCGGTCAGGACCCCCTCCTCGCCGGTTCGAAAACTATCGAGACGCGAGAGCACCTCCCGCAGGCGCTCGCCCCGGAGGGTCTCGACGCCGCGAAACTCGATCTCCGTTTCCTCCTCGGTCCGCTCGAGGCGCCCCTGCAGATCGTTGATCCGGTCTTCCAGACGGTTGGCCCGCTCTGCGGCGTCCTGTCTGGCGCGGGCGGCCTCGCGGCGGCGCTCGGCCTCTGCCTCGAAGCGCTCTTCGAGCCGGTCGCGTTCCGTTTCCAGCTCGGCGATCCGCTCTTTGAGTTCGGTTCGACCGAGCAGGTCGTCGAACATACCCGAGGTCGCGCGCCGCTCGGATTTTTATCTTCCGGCCTGTCCGTGCGAAACGATGTCCAGAAGCTGGGAGGCTCTATCGGCCTTCGCGAGCAGCACCTCGCGGGGGGCCGGAAGCGTCCGGTCGGAGGCGGGATCGAGCCGCTCGCGGGGAACCAACAGCGTGTTCTCGGGCACGTTCTCGTCGCCGTGGACGGCGAAGTGCTGCTGTGCGAGCTTCATCACGAGCGGGAGGTCCAGTCGCTCTACGCCCTCGCCGGTGGCATACAGCTGCTCGTTGACCCGCTCGTGCTGGTCGCGGCAGAACGCCGCGTACTCGCCGTCGTACGGCTCGACGAACAGCCGCCCGACGTAGTATCCGCGTGAGAACGTCTCAAACATGCTATACGGTACCGCGTTGGATGCCGACGAATATAACAATTTCGGCACATATTTATACCGAACCGCGAGACAACGGCAGGATTTTGCGGCTGGCGCTCGCAGACCGGACGATGATCGCGCGCCGGTACGCACGGTACTACCTCGAAAACGCTCCCAGCCTGCTCTGGCTGCTCGGAGTCAACGCGCTGGCGATGCTCGTCGGCGTGCGATTTTACGTCGAGACCATGCCCGAGGTGCCGACCTTTCTGTGGGACTTCTATCTGGACTCGCCCGTGGCGCTGTTTCTCGCGACCTGTTCTCTCCTCACCCTGCTCACGAACCTCGGGAACCCCCTCGAAGAACTCCCCCAGAACCGCGCGCTCGCGTACCTGCACACGCTGGCGTTCGTCTGGCTCGTCAAGTACGGCCTGTGGACCTTTCTCGCACTGAACCTCGGCTTCTCGAACTACTTTCCGGACCTGTACGACTACTGGTTTATCCTCATCACTCACCTCGCGTTCGTCCTCGAAGCCTACCTGATACCGCACTACGGAAAAACCACCACAGGAGCGCTCGGGCTCTCGCTCGCACTCCTCTTGCTCAACGATCTGCTGGATTACGGATTCGGTTACCATCCGCCGCTTCGATACGAACCCGGCC
Source organism: Halalkalicoccus sp. (assembly GCA_038893155.1). Lineage (GTDB taxonomy): Archaea > Halobacteriota > Halobacteria > Halobacteriales > Halalkalicoccaceae > Halalkalicoccus. The sequence goes on along the minus strand of JAWARX010000265.1, from coordinate 1,962 downwards.
TCGCGCTCCCGGTTCTCACCGTACTGCTCTCCCTGCTTTCGGTCTGGCTTGCAGCGCGGGCGTTCGACCGACTCGAACCGGCGAGTGCAAGGGGTTGAAACGCTACCGGAGACACGCTTTTCCGTTCCCGCCGCATAGCGTCGGATAGATGGACTCCGCGGCGCTGTTGGATCTCCTCGGGAACGAAAACCGACGGCGGATCCTCAGGCTTCTCTCACAGAAACCCTGCTACGTCACGGAGATCTCGGAGTACCTCGGGGTCAGCCCCAAGGCGGTCATCGACCACCTCCGCAAGCTCGAAAACGCCGGGCTGATCGAGAGCCGCACGGACGACAAACGACGCAAGTACTTTCACATCGCGCGCAACCTCCGACTGGAGGTGAGCGTTTCTCCCTACGGCTTCGCCTCGAAGAGCGCCTATCCGGCGAGTTCGAGCCTCGACATGACCAGCTTCTGTTCGCACCTCTCGATCAACGTCACCGCCACCGACGGCGGGGACGTCTGCGATCTCGCCGCCGAGCTGCGAAAGCTCGAAGAGCTCGAGGACGAACTCTCCCTCGCTCAACGCTGGGTGCAGGGCCGGATCGCCGAGGCCCACGAGCGCATCAGCGAGGCGATCGGCGACGCCGAGAACAGCCGGCTCTACGCGCGAGTTCTCTCGGCGCTCGACGGCGGGGCGACGGATACGGAAACGATCGCCCGGCAGGCCGACGTCCCGACGCCCGTCGCCGAGGACGCCCTTTCCATCCTCGCGGATCACGGGATCGTGACCCGAGCCGACGGGGGCTGGACGCTCGATTAGCGCTCAGAGTTCGCTGGTCAGTCCGTCGCGCAGGTCCGAGCCGAAGTACGCCCCGAGCGCACAGACGACGAAGCCGACGAGCGCGCCCAGCGCCGCGATCGTCAGCCCGCTGCCGACGACGACCCAGACGAGGTAGTCGAACATCGTCGAGAGCCCGAGGACCGCCGCGCCCGCGGCTCCGGCCTCGGCCATCGGCCGGGTCTCGCTCGCGGCACCCAGGAGAAAGGCCCCGAGGAACGCGCCGACGAGCCCGCCCGCGAGCGGGATCGTCGCGCCGCCGACGAGCGTACCCGCGAGAACGAGTGCGAGCGCGAGGACGAATCGTGTGGGCGAAAAGAGCGTCCCGGCCCGCTCGCGGACGGTTCGGGGCCGGTCGGTCTCCGCGGGATCGCCGGGGTCGACCTCGTGGTCCACGGACCGTGTCTCGGTCAGCTGGTCGGTTCGCTCCGCCATACGCACGCTCCTTTCTGTAGCCGCATGGACCTTTCGCTCGGGGCAGTCAGCGAAACGAATGCATTGAAGTCCGATCGCCCGAAACCGGATCGCATGAACGCAGGCGACCGGGTCCGCGCGAGCCGGGCCGGAACGGTCTACGAGGGCGTCTTGCTTCCCTCCTCGACGCCCGAGCACCTCGTGCTCAAGCTCGACGGCGGGTACAACGTCGGGATCGACAGGGACGGGGCGGACGTCGAGATCCTCGAATCGAGCGTCTACGACGTCTTCGATGACGAATCCGAGGGCGACGAAGCGTCCGAGATCGAGTTCGACGAGGAGCTTCCGACCGTCTCGTTGATCTCGACGGGCGGGACGATCGCCTCCACGGTGGACTACCGGACCGGCGCGGTCACCGCGCAGTTCGACGCCGAGGACGTGCTTCGAGCCGTTCCCGACCTGGCGGGACTGGCGAACTACCGCGGGCGCGTGGTCGCGAACATCCTCTCGGAGAACATGACCCCCGCGGTCTGGCGGGAGCTCGCTCGCGCCGTTTACGAGGAGATCGAGGCCGGCGCGGGCGGCGCCGTCGCCATGCACGGTGCGGATACGCTGGCGCCCTCGGCCAGCGCGCACGCGTGCATGCTCGAGCCCCCCTCACTCGACGCCCGGATCGTCGCGCAGGTGGCCGTCTTCACGTTGTGCTCCGACAAGACGATCTCGTTCGA
>JAWARX010000264.1:0-4026 GCA_038893155.1 Halalkalicoccus sp. | reverse complement strand
ACAACGCGACGAGTGGAGCGAACCGTACCTGGTCCGAGAGACGGTAGAATCCTTGCGTGTTGGTACCATCCGACTTCAAGAGGTATTTATATGTCAAAATAGAACCCGAAGGGTATGAACGAGCGAACGCCGACCCGAAGACGATTCACGCTCGCCGCAGGCGCTGTGGCCATCGCTGGACTCGCCGGCTGTACCGGTGACGAGAACGGCGAAGAAGACCCCGAGGAGGAGAACGGCGAGGAGGATCCGGACGAGGAGAACGGTGCGGGCGACGAGATCGAGATCGAGGAGGACGAACCGGAACTGATCATCACGCTCGAAAACGAGGACGGCGAGCCCGTCTCGACGGGCGTCCAGATCGCAGTCGAGGAGGTCGACGGCGTGACGACCTACAACATCAGCGAGGAGATCGAAGACGGTCAAGCGGTCGTCGACGGCCTCAACGAGGGCGACCTCCTGATCACCGTCGAGAGCATCGAAGACGAGTTCGAACCACAGGAAGAAGAGACCACCTTCAGCGGCGAGGAGGACGAGGAGGTGTCGTTCGTCCTCGAAGGCGCGACGGGCGACGACGAGGCGGGCGAAGAGGGCGAGGACGAGGCGGGCGAAGAAGACGAGGAAGACGAAGACGAGGAAGACGAAGACGAGGAAGGCGAAGACGAGGAAGGCGAAGACGAGGAAGGCGAAGACGACGAAGACGACGAGTAACGCGCTCTCGGAGCCGCTTTTGAGCGACCTGCTGTCCGGAGCGACGCCGCCGGTTCACACTGTCCGAGTGACAAAAGCTAAGCTATATGCCGTGTCACACCCATACACGCAGCGTATGCACGAGCAGTACTGTGGGTGGTGCGGTGCCAAGACGGTCGGCTCCTACGACGGGGAGCGATGGGTCTGTGGCATCTGTAACGGGGCCGACCGTATTCCCGGAGAACCGGGGCAGGTAGGCGTTCCATAACGGCTCGCCCGTGGGACCGCCGGACGGTCTACAGGACGAGCGAGATGACCGCCAGGACTAGGAACGCGATGACCAGCCACTTGGCGATCGTCATCGACAGCCCGGCGATTCCACCGGCGCCCAGCGCGCCGGCGACGATCGCCAGGATGAAAAACAGGATTGCGAGCTCAAGCATCGCTCACACCTCGCTGTTCGTTCATCGAATGCGTCCCTACGGACGCCATCAGTCGACCGACATGAGTTGTATCCATGCCAGCCATAGCAACCACGAGGCGATTCAGATAGGCGGCGCTTGCTATAGCAAGCGTCTTATGCCGTTTCGATCCGCAGGGAGGAGATCAACGGGAGGGGGTCGGTTGCGGTGATCGAAGAGCTGCGTACCGGGATCGCACTCTACAACGCCGGCCACTACCACGCCGCCCACGATGCGTGGGAGCCCGTCTGGCTCGAATCGGAGGGAGCGGACGCGCGTTTCCTGCAGGGGTTGATACAGTACACCGCCGCGATCCACCACGCACGGGGGCGAAACTGGGCGGGTGCGACCGGGCTCGCCGGAAGCGCCGTCGGGTATCTCGAGGGGCTCCCGGACGAGCACCGTGGCGTCGAGCTGCGAACCGTCAGATCGGCGCTCGCTTCGCTCGAGGACGACCCCGAGTGGATAGAGCGGACGCACCCGCCGCGACTTGCGTACCGGGGCCGAGACGTGTCGCTCCCGGATCTCGACGCCGAGGAGTGTCTGCTGGCCGCGCCGATCGTCGCCGAGGCCTGCGGGTTCGACGCCGGCGTGGTCGAGCGAGCCTGCGAGTACGCCCACGGGGCGTTCGAATCGGGGGGATCGAACGCGTTTCTCGCGCTCTGTACGGACTTCGTTCGCGAACCCGATCGACGGGACCTCGTCCATCGGCGGCTCGCCGACCGGGTCTCGCGCCGCCGAGCGCGCGAACGCGACGTCGACGGGCTGTTCGATCCCGGCACGTGACGGCACCACGCCAATAGGACCGCCCGACCAACGTTGACGTATGCGCTATAGCACGACCGACGGCGACGAGATCCGCGTGTTCACGACGGTCGGAGAGATAGACGACGATCCCGACGAACGCGTCGCGTTCGAGGAGCTGACCGTTTCGGTCCATCAAAACGAGATCGAGGGGCGGATCGAGAGCCCGACCGACGACGGGGCGATCGCCGATCTCGCGCGGTCCAGCCGTCCGGCCCGCGTCGAGGTCGAGCCGGCGGACAGCACCGAAACGCGGGTGATCGAAGCGCGCGTCCAGAACCCGGCGGGCGAACTCGAGATCACCGACGTTCAGTCGGTGTAGTCCGCGGAGTTGTCCTTCGGGTCGTAGCCGAGCGCCTCGCGGGCGCGGTCGAGCGAGTAGTACTTGCGGTCGTTGTCGGAGATCCCGTAGACGATCTCGTAGTCGTACTCCGCTTCGAGACACCGCTCGAACAGGTGGGCACAGTCCCGATGCGAGAGCCACATCGCCTGCCCGCGTTCGTAGTCCTTCGGCGGATGGTCCTTCGTGAGGTTGCCGATACGGACGCAGGCGACGCCGAGACCGTGTTCGTCGTGGAAAAAGCGTCCCAGGAGTTCGCCGGTCGCCTTCGAGACGCCGTAGCGGTTGCCCGGTCGGGGCAGTTCGGTGCCGTCGAGGCGAAAGTCATCGGCCGGGCGGTAGATCTCCGGCGTTCGGGCGTCGGTCTCGTAGGCGCCGACGGCGTGGTTCGAGGAGGCAAAGACGCACTTTTCGACCCCGGCATCGGCTGCGGCCTGCATCACGGTGTGGGTACCGTCGATGTTGTTCCGCAGGACGCTGTTCCACGGCGCTTCGGGACGGGGATCGCCAGCCAGGTGGATCACCGCGCCGACGCCCTCGATCGCCTCGCGGACGGCCTCGTACTCGGTGATATCGGCGACGAAAAACTCGCCGGGACGCTCCTCGGCCGGCGGTTCCCGATCGAGCAGTCGCCAGTCGTACTCGCCCGCGAGGCGATCGAGGATCGCACGCCCGACCCGTCCTTCGGAGCCGGTCAACAAGACGGGAGCGTCCATTCAGGTGAGCAGTCGCCGCCGACACCTAAGAAGCGTGCGATTTAGCGCGCGAGCGGACGACGATCGAGTTACTGTTGGGAGACGCGCGCAAAGGCGAGGTTTCCGCTGATGTTCTCGATGTAGATCGTCACCACGTCGCCCTCGTTCGCGCCGGGGACGAAAATCGTGTACTCGCCGCGTTCGGCGACGCCGTCGCCCTTTCGTCCGGTGCCGGTGATCTTGACCTCGTAGGTCTGGCCCTCCTCGACGGCGTTCTGCTGTTGGACCGTCGAGTTCTGGCGGCGCTTCGTGACCGGACGGAACGCTCCGCAGGCGTCACACCGCAGCATGGGGGTGCGGTCCTCGCGCACGAGGCGGGTGTCCGGGAGGCCACACTCCGAACAGCGGACGTACTCCTCGACGTAGGCCGAAACCGCGGCGTCGAACGTCTCGCCGCCGAAGTTGCCGTTGTACCGCCCGCGGCCGTTCTCGAACTTTCCGCTGGTGCCGAGTTCGCGCTGGATGAACCGGTGGAGGTGTTCTGCCTCCCGGTTCAGGGTATCGGCGATCTCGCCGAGGTTGGTCAGTCGGGTGAAGGCGCCGTCCTTCTGGGCCCGTGCGTCGGGGATCGAGAGGCGCTCGCTGCTTCCTTTGATGTCGGGGACCTCGTCCATCGCCCTGTCGAGGCTCGCGCTGTAGTCCATGCCGGAAAAACGAATCGCGAGCGTATAGGCGCTTCGTGACAGTCCGACACAGACACCGAAAGGGCCTTTCGCGGATCGCGCCTGGGTCCGCGTATGCCCACCGACAGCGAGATCGCCTGTTTCGAGGCCGGCATCAAGTTCGGCACGCTGTACCACCAGTTTACGGGCACGCCCGTCGATCGCGACAGCGCCCCGGGCCTCGAAACGGCGATGGCGGAGGCCATCGAGAACCAGCCCCACTGCGTCGAGGCCTCGGTGACGATCCGCGGGGACCGGTTGGACGAGGCGATCGACCCCGCGATCGGCTACACCGAACTTCAAGGACCGATGATGGA
>JAWARX010000263.1:0-4039 GCA_038893155.1 Halalkalicoccus sp. | reverse complement strand
TTCGACGTGGTCGCCGAGTAGTGGCTCGAACGTCACTCGAACAGGCGTTTGAGACGCCTGAAAAGCCCCTTTTCCGGGTCGCCGCCGCGACGTGGCTCTTCGGGTTCGGTCCCGTCCGGTTCGGCTCCGGCTTCCGCACTTCGGGCACCACCGTCCCCGCCGGCTTTCGCTACCGCTCGCTCGATCAGCGACTCGGCGTCGTTGACGGCGTCTTTCACCGTCCCCTTCACCAACGGTTTCTCCGAGAAGCGATCGCGGTTGACCGACGTGTCGGCGGCGATGATGACGGCGTCGGCCGCCGCGATCTCCTCGGTGGTGAGTTCGTCCTCTGCCCCCATCGCGCCCTGGACCTCGACGCGGATGTCGTGGCCCAGGCGCTCGGCCGTCTGTTCTAAGTTTTCGGCGGCCATCTGGCTGTGTGCGATACCGGTCGGACAGGACGTGACTGCGACTAAGTTCATTGTTCGAGTAGCTCCGTAACGTGGTCTTTCGTCTCCGATTCTATCGCGCGTTCCGCGAGCGTCGCGGCGTCGGCGCCGTCCGTCCCCCGAACCCTCGCTTTCACCTCGGGGACGGTCACCGCGCTCATGCTCAGTTCGTCGAGCCCGAGCCCGACGAGCAGCTCCGTGAGGTCGGGATCGCCGGCCATCTCGCCGCACATCCCGAGCCACGCGTCGTTCGCGCGGGCGGTCTCGACGGTCCGGGCGATGGCGCGCAACACGGGCGGATGAAGCGGGTCGTGGAGGTCCACTACCCTCTCGTCGTCGCGCGCGGCGGCCATCACGTACTGGGCCAGATCGTTCGTCCCGACGCTGAGAAAGTCACAGCGCGCGGCGAACGCCTCGGCCATGAACACCGATCCGGGCGTCTCGATCATGGCGCCGAGTTCGGGCATCGCGTGCTCGATCCCCTCGCGTTCGAGATCGGCGGCGACGCGCTCGACGGTGGCGAACGCCGATTCGAGCTCCTCGACGGTCGAGACGAGCGGGAACATCACCGAGAGACGACCCTCGCCGGCGGCGGCGCGCAACAGCGCGCGCAGTTGGGTCTCGAACAGCTCCGCGTCGACTCCGAGCGATCGGCGGATTCCCCGGACACCGAGAAACGGGTTGTCGCTTTCGGGCTGGTCGAGGTAGGAAATCGGCTTGTCGCCGCCGACGTCGAGGGTGCGAACGACGACCCGGCCGTCGGAGAACGTCGAGAGGGCCTCGCGGTAGGTCCCGTACTGCTCGTCCTCGCCGGGCGGCGCTTCCCGGTCGAGAAACAGGAACTCGGTGCGAAACAGGCCGATCCCGTCGGCACCCTGCTCGCGCGCGCCGCCGAGTTCCGCGAGCGTTCCCACGTTCGCGGCGACCTCAATCGAGCGTCCGTCGGCGGTTTCGACCGGCCCGGCGACGATCTCGACCTCGTGGCTCGCCGCCGCGCGTTCGCGGGCCCCGTCGTCGGGGTCGACGATCACTTCGCCGGCCTCGCCGTCGACCACCAGTTCGGCCCCCTCTTCGATCTCCAGTAGCTCGTCGCCGACGCCGACGACCGCGGGGAGTCCGAGCGACCGGGCGAAGATCGCGGCGTGGGAGGTCCGCCCGCCGAGCGCGGTCGCAAAGCCCGCGACCCGCTCGGGATCGAGCGCCGCGGTGTCGCTCGGGGTGAGGCGTTCTGCGAGCAGGACCGATCCCTCCGGAAGCTCCGCGAGGTCCGTCTTCTCGTCCCCGGTGAGGATCGCCAGCAGGCGGTCCCGAACGTCCCGGAGGTCGTCGGCGCGCTCTGCCGTCCGGCCGTCCATCGCCTCGAACTGCTCGATCGGATCCGAAAAGGCCTCGCTGACGGCGTGTTCCGCGGGCAGTCCGCCGTCGATCGCGGCCTCGACGCCGGACTCGATAGACGGGTCGTTGAGAAACTGGATCTGCGCGCCGAACACCTCGGCTTCCCCCTCGCCGATCCGCTCGCGCGCTCGCTCGCGTTCGGCTTCGAGGTCGGCTTCGGCCTCCGTCCGGGCGTCCTCGAAGCGTTCGCGCTCGGCGTCGGGGTCGATCTCCTCGGGCGGCTCCGATAGCTCGATTCCCCCGGCGTGTTTGACGACCCGCCCGACGCCCGAGCGGGGCGTGACGCCGACGCCCGAGAGCGTTCTCACGGCCCTCCGTCACCCCCTTCGGGCGTCGAGAGCACGGCTTCGAGCGCGTCGAGGGCGGCTTCGGCGTCCTCGCCCTCGGCGCTCAGGCGGACCTCGTCGCCGTGTTTCGCGCCGAGGCTCGTCACCGCGATCATGCTGTTCGCGGAGACCCCCTCGCCGTCGACGGGGCCGACGATCACCTCGGCGTCGTACTCGTTTGCGGTCTCGACGAACGTCGCGGCCGGCCGGGCGTGAAGCCCCGCTTCGGGAACGATTTCGACGATCCGCTCCATCAGGCGACCGCCTCCTTGAGCGTCTCTCTGACCTCTTCGGGGGAGTGTGCGGCGTGGAGCGACTCGCGCACGTCCTCGTGCATGAGCGCGCGTGACAGTGAGCTGAGCATGTTCAGGTGGTCCTCGCTTCCCCCTTCGGGGACCAGCAGCATGAAGATCAGCGTCGCCGGCTCGTCGTCCATCGCCTCGAAGTCGACCCCCCGCTCCGAACGCGCGAAGACGACCGTCGGCTCGGTGACCGCGTCGGTCCGGGCGTGGGGGATACCGATCCCCAGCCCGACGCCCGTGGTGGTCTCCTCCTCGCGGGCGAGCAGGGCGTCGAGCGCCGTCCCGCGATCGGTGACGCGGCCGGCTTCGACGGCCATGTCGAGCAGGTGCTCGATGCAAGCGTTCTTTTCGGCGGGCGGTTCCGCTAACGTTACGAGTTCGGGCGCCAGCAGCGTATCGATGTCCTGTGGATCCATGAGTAGTAGTCAGATCGGGTTATCAGTCGGCGGCCTGCGGTTCCTCGGCGATACGGTCCTCGAAGTCGGGTTTGATCAGCGTCGCGATCGTCGCCGTGACGACCGTGCCGAGCGCGATGCAGCCGACGAACAGCAGCGCGCTGTTCGACAGGAAGATCACGAAGATCCCGCCGTGGGGCGCGGGCATCGTCACGCCGAGGCTCATCGCGGCGGCGCCCGCAACGGCGCTTCCGGCGATCGCGCTCGGGATAACACGGAGGGGGTCGGCCGCCGCATACGGGATCGCACCCTCGGTGATGAACGAGAGGCCCAGCGGCACCGCGGCCTTCGCGTTCTCGTACATCTCGGCGGCGTACTTCTCGGGCGCGATGAAGTTCGACAGCGCGAGCCCCAGCGGCGGGACCATGCCCGCGATCATCACCGCGGCCATCGGCGCGAAGATCTGATCACCGACGAGCGCGACCCCGAAGACGTACGCGACCTTGTTGATCGGCCCGCCCATGTCGGTGGCCATCATCGCGCCGAGGATCGCGCCCAGAAGCAGGGCGTTCGCCCCCTCGAGATCGGTGAGGAACTCCGTCAGCGCGCTGTCGACGATGGCGATGGGCACGCCCAGCCCGACGATTACGACGGGCGCGAGCACGAGCGTCGTGACGACCGGGATGATCAACACGGGCATCATCGGTTCGATGGTCCCCGGTACGCTCCGGCGTTTCAGCCAGCGGGCGACGTAGCCCGCGAGCAGCCCGGCGACGATCGCACCCAGAAAGCCCGCGACCGCTCCGTCGGCCTCGAAGCCGACGAGCAGGCCCGCCGCGTCGATGATCGGTTCCTGCTGGATCGCATACGAGAGGATGAAGCCCGGCGCGAGCCCGGGTCGGTCCGCGATCGCGTAGGCGATGTACCCCCCGAGGATGGGGATCATGATCGTCAGCCCCAACACGCCGATCTCCGCGAAGTACCACCCGAGGGTGCCGGTCTGCTCGAAGACCGCCTCGGTGTCCCCGATCGCAAAGCCGATCGCGAGGAAGATCCCACCGATCGTCACGAACGGGATCATGAACGAGACTCCGGTCATCAGGTCCTCTTTAACCGAGGTCAGGTACGCTCGCATCCTATCCTCGGTCGTGCCTTTCATTGCCATGATCTTCTATCACGATAGTTGCTGTAAC
>JAWARX010000262.1:0-4040 GCA_038893155.1 Halalkalicoccus sp. | reverse complement strand
GACGTGAAACGCTTCCTCACAGCAACGATTCCAGAACTCACTCCACCAACAGTGTACCATTACTTATGCTAATCCCTACGAAAAGACCGCTTTGCGGTCTTTTCGGGCTGAGCGGTGGCGGAGCCACCGCGAGGTCCGCGGGAACGTCCCCGCGGGATCCCGAAAACCGGAGGTTTTCAGAGACCATTAGGCTCGCTTGCGAGCAGTTCGGATCCGAACTGCTCGCTCGGGACGCCTGCCCTTCCCCGTTCGCTTCGCGGCCACCGGCCACGAAGCGAGGCCACCGCCCCGCATTTTTTCGGAAACTGAGACGAAAGAGAATCGCCCAGTCGGCCCGGCTACTCGCTTCCCGCACCCGACCGTCGTTCGTCGAGCCAGCTCTTGAGAAACGGCCCGAAGAGGATCGCACAGATCGCGAGCACGAGGATCGGCGAGAGCCACCGGCCGTACTCGAACGGGTTGACGAAGATCGCCCAGTCGCCGCCCGAGAGCTCGAGCGAGCGATAGAGGTTCTCCTCTGCGATGTCCCCCAGCACGACCCCGAGGACGAACGCGATCACCGAGTAGTTGTACCGCACCATATAAAAGCCGATCACGCCGAAGACGATGATCGTCACGATGTCGATGGGGTTGACCCGCAGGGCGTAGGTCCCCAGAAACGAGAGGACGACGACCATCGGGATGATGTAGTTCGTGTCGATCTTCGTCAGGTAGCCCAGCCGGGTGACCATCGTGAGGCCGAACGCGAGGATGATCACGTTGCCCACGAGCAACGCGAGCAACATGGTGTAGGTGAGCATGAGTTCGCCGTCGGCCTCGAACATGCTCGGGCCGGGTCGCAGTCCGTGCATGAGCAGCCCGCCGATCAACACCGCAGTCGAGGAACTCCCCGGAATCCCGAACGAGATAGCGGGCACGAGCGATCCCGCGACGGTCCCGTTGTTCGAGGCCTCGCTGGCCATCACCCCGAGCGGATTGCCCGAACCGAACGACTCGGGGTCCTTCGAGGAGCGCACGGCCTCGGAGTACGCGACGAAGTTCGACACCGTCGCACCCGCGCCGGGGATCGCGCCGACGCCCATTCCGATCAGTCCGGATTTGACGAGCATGACCGGGTGTCTCAGCGTCTCGATCGCGCCCTCTTTGACGTTGCCGCCGATTTCGACCGCGCCCTCCGCGATGCCGCCCTCCTGGCCGGCGAGTTTCATCATCTCCGCGATCGCGAACAGGCCGATCAGGACGGCCACGAAGTCGATCCCGTCGTACAGGAGCAGGCTCTCGGCATAGCGCCGGTCGAGCGTCATCGGGGCCGCGCCGACGGTCGTGACGAGCAGGCCCGCCGCGCCCGCGAGCAGCCCCTTCGCCACCGAACCCCGGGTGACGACGGTGATCATCGCGAGCCCGAGGATCGCGACGAGGAAGCGTTCGGGCGTCCCCACCCGAAGGACCATCTCGATGAGAACCGGCGAAAAGAGGATCAGCGCCGTGATAGTAAAGAAGCCGGCGACCGCGGAGGCGGTCGCGGAGATCGACAGCGCCGTCGCCGCTTTCCCTTGTTTGGACATCGGATAGCCGTCGAACATCGTCGCCGCCGAGGAGGAGACGCCGGGCGTGTTGATGAGGACGGCCGCGATCGACCCGCCGTACATCGAGCCGCTGTAAACCCCGATCAGGAGGATGATCGCGTTCTCCGGCGTCAACGGAAGGGTCAACGGGAGGATGATCGCCATGCCCAGCGGCGGACCCAGTCCGGGGAGCGCGCCGACGAGGATCCCGACCAGAATGCCGGCGACGATCCAGAACAGCGTCTCGAACGTCAGCAAGACGTCGATCGCACCCAGTAAGGTCTCGAAGCTCATGGCACCGGCAGCCTCCAGCCGGTGTACCAGCCGATAGCGATGTCACCCGAGATGAGCGCGTAGAAGGCGTAGGCCGTAAGGAAGCTCAGAGCGGTGAGCGCGCCGGCTCTCGGGAGCTCCATTCGCGCCCAGAGCGCGTAGGCGGCGACGAAGATCGGCGTCGCATACAGCATCCCGATAACGAACGTCAGTCCCATGTAGAGCACGCAGAGCGCGCCCGTGACCGCCGGCCCTCGCGGATCGTCGATATCGTAGGTGTAGCCGCCGCTCGCACCCGCTTTGGCCCCGTCTCCCGACTTCGCCGGCTCGGCGTCCTCGCCGTCCGTATCCTCCGGCGTCTCCATATCGTCCTCGCCGAGCACCTGCATCGGCTCGGCGACGAACGAACGGATCGGCCCCGGCAGGTAGTTGCGAACGAGCAACAGCGCCGAGAGAACGACGGTCACACCGGCCAGCAGCTGCGGGAACGTCGCGGCGTCGGGGGAGAACTCGTCCGCGCCGACGTACATGTAGATTCCGACGCCCAGAAACAGGACGAGCAGAACGTGTTCCATCGTCGGGCGCTCGCCCAGACCCTTGGCTATCGGCTCCATCGCCCTCGGTCTCGTCCGCGGCCCCTCGCACTCGACGACCTCCGTCTTCGAAAGCCACGACCTTGCATGGCCCGGTCAGCCTTCGTCTTCGGCTTCGACCTGCTGGCGGAACTCCTCGAAGTCGACGTTCTCCTCTAACTCCTCGACCGTGCCTTCGAGGGCGTCGGCGGCCTCGTCCATGTCACCGTACTCGAGGACGTTGCCCGTCTCTTCTGCCCACTCCTGGGCCTCGTCGCTGGTCGCGGCGGCCTCGACCGCCTCGGAGAGCTCCTGTCTGACGTCCTCGGGAGTCTCCGGTGGGGCGACCTGCGTCTGGCGGAACTCGGTGATGTACGCGAGGCTGTCGCCGTAGTTGGTGATCTGGTCGATCTCGGGAAAGGCCTCGAGTTCGATGTCCATGAGGTTGACGACCGCGCTGACGTTGCCCGACTCGACGGCGTCCCCGGCGGAGGTGTTCGTGGCGATCCCCGCGGGCACCTCGTCGGAGATCACCGCCTCGTTGACCGGGCCGCCGCCGTCGTAGGGAACGATATTGCCCCAGTTGAGGTCGTACTCGTCCCGAAGCAGCAGCGAGATCATGTGACTGTCGCTGCCGACGCCCTGGTATGCGAAGTTCTCGATCTCGCCGGTCTCGTAGGCCTCCTGTAGCTCCGCGAAGTCGTTGATGTCGTGGTTATCGTTGACGATGATCGTGTAGCCGAACACGCCCGAGTAGCTGATCGGTTCGAAGTCCGCCGGCTCCCACGCCTCGACCTCCTCGACGCGCCAGGTAAACTCCCAGCCGGGCGTGTTGACCGTTCCGAACGTGTGGCCGTCGTTCTCCTGTCCGTAAAGCCACTCGCTGCCGACGAGGCTTCCCGCGCCCGGTCGGTTGTCGATCTCGATCGACTCGCCTATGTGTTCTTCCATCCCCGGCGCGAGCTGCCGGGCGTACGTGTCAGTCCCCCCGCCTTCGGACCACGGGATCATCCACGTGAGCGTTTCGCTCGGAAAGTCGTCGTCTCCACCGGCACCGCCGCCGGTGCAGCCCGCTACCCCCACCAGCGTTCCGGCGGAAGCCACTCCCGCACCCTGAAGAAACGTTCGGCGTTTCATTGTGTCGGATACACATTGACATCCATAGTTAAATTTTGTGTATTTTCTGCCGGATGACGAGCGGCGTAGAACTAAATACTGCATACAAAAATAAGATTAAAAATATTCTCGCGATAGAGACGAACATACGTTCAGTTACGGGCCGTTTTCATCGCCCGCTCCAGATCCGCGATCAGGTCCTCGACGTTCTCGATCCCGACGCTGACACGAATCAGGCCGTCCGTGAGTCCGGCTTCAATCCGCTCTTCTCTGGGGATCGCCGCGTGGGTCATCGGCGCGGGCTGTTCGATCAGGCTCTCGACGCCGCCGAGGCTTTCGGCGAGCGTGAAGACCTCCGTCTCGGAGACGAGCGTGCTCGCCTCTTCGAGGGTGCCGTCGAGTTCGAAACTGAGCATCCCGCCGAAGTCGTCCATCTGTTTCGACGCGATCTCGTGGCCCGGATGCGATTCGAGTCCGGGGTAGAACACCCGCTCGACGGCGGGGTGATCGTCGA
>JAWARX010000261.1:0-4053 GCA_038893155.1 Halalkalicoccus sp. | reverse complement strand
GTGTGGGGTGGTTCCGACGGGTTCTCCTGCCGGCCGAGATAGCGTTTCCCGAACTTGTAGGCGTGTTTTCCGCAGTGGCGGACCGGAAACGGGTGGGAAGGGGAGATCCCGGCGTTCGCGTGCGGGATTGCGGCGAGGTCGGAATCGAGTTCGCAGAGGGCGTCGTTGACGACGTTCGTCCTGACGTGGTACTTCGGCGGCAGCCGGTGCTGGAGGTCGAGCAGGCGCGTATCCAGGAAGGGGTTCCGGTACGGGAACATCTGGACGAGGCTCTGGTGAAAGAAGTACGACCAGGCGTTCGTGATCGGGTAGTAGTAGCTACACCGAACGAGCTCCAACCCGCTCGGATAGCTCACGCCGTGGCTTTCGATCCCGTCGGCAGTCCGGCGGACCTCCTCGCGCAGCAGCGACTCCAACGAGCGCTCGGCCGCCACGTACGCCGGCGGGATCGCCTTCTTCGGACGGGTGTAGTGACCGCTATGGAGGAGATCGAGGTATTCCGCTATCCCGGCCGAGTCACGCGAGAGCGGGATCGAGATCGATTCTCCCAGCACCGGAAGTCGGAGCTCACGACCGGGCGTGTAGCTATGCTGGTAAAGCACGTCGCTGTACAGCCCGGACATGAGGACGTCCACGTCCCCGGCGAGTTCCTCGCGGAAGTTCGTCGCCTGTCCCTGGTCGAACGAACTGATGAAGCTCATGTGAGGCGGGTTCCGACCGAGCGCCCGCTCCTGGTAGTCCCGATCCCGTCGGAGGAACTCGAACTCGTGACCGGCGAGATCACTGATCTCGCGGGCGATCTCGGCCTCCCGGTTCTCCCACTCGTTCATGTGATAGCCCGTCGCCGACCGTTCGAGCGCCGCGGCGATCAGCCGGGAGTCGATCCCGCCGCTCATCAGCACGCCGTACTCGGCGTCCTCCGGCGTGCGATCCGCTACCGCTTGTTCGAACAGCTCCGCGAACTCCCTGACGAAATACGAGTAGGAACGATCCAGCGGGCGGTACTCCGGTCGCCAGTAGACGGTCGTTTCGCTCTCGCCGGTCGAGACGTCGATCCGTGTCCTCGAGGCCGGCGGGAGTTTCTCGATTCCGGATAGCGGCGTCCGCGTCCCGAGCACCCGCTCGAAGGCGAAGTACTCGTGGAGATACCGATCGAACTCCGTTTCGACGGCCGGGTGGCGCGCGAGCGACTGGATTCGCGAAGAGAACACGAATCCGTCGTCCGGCGTTCGCGCGTAGAAGACCGGACGAGACCCGAGCCGATCCGTACAGAGCGTGGCCGTCCCCGCAGCCGCATCAGAGACGAGGATCACGAACTCGCCGTTCAGGTACGTGACGAACTCGACACCGTACTGCTCGTACAGGCGAGCACAGTACTCCGCGTCGGTCAGATTCGAACCAGTGTCCTGTCGCGACGCGTACCCGTCGGGACCGTCACAGCCGACGATCGAGCCCCACACCCAGAGCCGGGCGTCGTCGACCTCGGCCGGCTGCTCCCCCTCGTAGAACTCGTGGCGCGAGAGGTGAACGGAGAGCGCGTCGTCGTCGTACCGACGCGCGATCTCGTCGTCCCACCACTGGAGCCCCTCGCCAAACGATCGGTCCGATTCGACATCGTTACCGATCGTTCCGCAGATACCTACCATACAGTTACGCCGTCAGAATCGTCTATAAACGTGTTGAATACCGTGGCTCGTCCATGTCTAGATCGACGATAGTGATCTGCGACGAGTATCCGGTCCGCTGTTGATCGCCAGAGGAGGGATCGGGCTGTCAGAGGCAGATCCCCCATCAGATAATCACATAGCCAGTATAAATATATACGGCTTATCGGATACACTATTGCTTCGGAATATGTTATCTTAGTATAATAATGTCGTTATTGCACACTGCGTTGTGAAAATATTTAGTTGACAGACAGGAGAGGAGCACGTACTTCGAGTCTTCGAGTAACCGTGGCTCGGTGCGGTCCGCGGCCGAGTAGTAGGCTCCGACCAACTGTCGGATTTTCGCCAGTCATTTGTACTCCTCACCGACCCGGGGCCCGAAGCGAAGCCGGCCGTGCACATGACATCGGCTACGGTATCACGTGCGTTTATTAGGCTGTGAGGAGCAACCGAGATCGTATCGAATGGCCGGACTGGGCACACGGTTCGTTTCGATCCTGAGCGGGCGGGCGGGGCAGTTGCTACTGGCGATGATGATAACGCCCGTTCTCGTTCGCCTGTTGGGTGTCTCCCGGTACGGCGAGTACGCCGTGATGATGTCGATACTGGGACTGTCGATGATCGCCATCAACTCCGGCGTGTTCGACGGGATTCGAAAGTACATCGCGGAGGGACGCCCGACGTACCGCTGGACCGAGAACGTCTTCGCGTTCTACTCCCGCGTCGGATTCGCGCTGTCGCTTCTCGGGATACTCGTCGTTCTGCTAGCGATCCTCACCGGATACGTCGATCGCATCTTCGGCTCGCAGTTCAGACCGTACTTCTACATCCTCTGTGTCCTCATCCTGGCCGTACAGACGTATCAGATCGGGCGCGGGACGCTCATGGGACTCGGAAAGGAGACGTACTCGGAACCGTTCGTCGTGATTCACAAGGCGCTGTTCGGCTTTTTCGCCGTGTTTCTGGCCTGGGCCAACTACGGCGTCAGCGGCGTCCTGGCCGGATACCTCCTCGCGACGGTGATCTGTGCCACCGGCGTCTTCCTGTTCGTGAGACGCTCGCTTCCGTTGAGCAGCGTGACGGATCCGATCCGCACGCGGTTCCCCCGTCGACAGCTGCTCTCGTTCAACGGACTCAGTATTCTCCTGGTGCTGCTGATGACCTCCCTCTATCACGTCGACATCCTTCTCTTACAGCCACTGGCCGGAAGCGAACAGACGGGCTACTACAAGGCGGCGCTCGTCGTCGCCGAGTTCCTGTGGTTCGCACCCTTCGCCGTTCAGCTCCTCCTCCTCCAGAGCAGCTCGCAGCTGTGGGCGACCAACCAGATCCGCCGCATCACCGAACTGGCGAGTCGGGTGACCCGGTACACCCTCCTGTTGACGCTCCTGTTGATGATCGGGATAGCCGTCCTCGCGGGCGATTTCGTCACGCTCTACTACGGGCCGGAGTTCGCACCCGCGGTCGTTCCGCTGTTGTTGTTGCTACCCGGCGCGTTCGGCTTTGCTATTGTGAGACCGATCCTAGCGATCGGTCAGGGGCGAGGGGAGCTTCGAGTGCTCATCGCCGCGACCGGCGTCGCCGCGCTGATAAACCTCGGACTCAACATCGTCCTCATTCCGCTCTACGGGATGTACGGCGCTGCGGTCGCGACGAGCATCGGCTACGGATCGATGTTCCTGTTGCACGTCCGAAGCGCTCGCTGGATCGGCTTCGATCCGCTGGAGGGGTTCGAGCCGCGACCGATCGCCATCACCGCCGCGGTGGCGGGCCTCCTGATTTTCGGGTTCGCCTCCGTTGTCCAGTCGCCCCTCTACTCGTTGCTCCTGGTACCCCCGTTCGGCTTCGTCGTCTTCGTCGCCGCGGCGATCGCCACGGGGGCGATCGAGGACTCCGAAATACAGGCCCTGTTACGGCGCATACCGATCGACGTACGTCGCCGGAGGAAGGTACGTGGATAGTCGCCGTCTTCCCGATCGGATGACCCACCTACGGCGACGGCGTGATTCGATCAACCACGGTTTCTATGATCGACTGCCGTCTTCGGCGGAAGGATCCGTATCGCGATCAACCCCGACGTCCCCGGACGCAAATTCAGTCCACTCTCGCCTCCACAGCGAGTCCGGAGCTATCAAGATATACGGTTTGTCGACAGTAAATAATCAGACGTGGATAATACTATCAGTATTAGATGACTACGATGGTTCGATGGGTCACGGAAACTATCCGAAACGAGAGTGTCCGCGTGACGTCGCCCATACAACGCTCTAACGGCTACTCTCACATCCACATTTGTGTTCGTTAGATAAAAACTACATCTAACTATACAAATTGTATCTGTCCGCTTCAGATATAGACTCTCGACCGGACACCATACACACTGCTT
>JAWARX010000260.1:0-4060 GCA_038893155.1 Halalkalicoccus sp. | reverse complement strand
GTAGATGAGGGGGAAGGAGAGTTCGCCTATCAGGTTGAGATGCCCGGTGAGATTGTCGAAACGAACGCTGATGAAGTCGATGAAGAGAACAATGTGGCTGTGTGGTATCCCGATGAAACGGACGTTGAGACGGCCTACGTCGAGTCTGAGATCGACGACGGATTCTCGCTCGCGATGATCGCACTTGCCATAGGTCTACTTGGGGTTGCGATGGTAGCAGTCGCTCTGTACCAAGGGGTTAGAGAGTAGGACCACTAACCGTTATTCTTCGTTTTCTGCGTATTCAGCGTCCCAAACGCCATACCTGTACTCGTCAATCTCTTCCGGTTCGACAAAGAGCGGGATTTCAAAGGTCAGCGTTTCGTCGGCAGGAAGCCCCGCTATTTCGATTTCGTTCTCAGTGATGATCTCCCCGTCAAGTAGTCCCTGTGCGGCGATGAGAAGATACGACAGATCGTAGCCGGTATCGTTCCGTACTTCCCCGATCACGAACACCTCGTCCCCTCCGTGCTCTTCTGCTTGTTCAATAATTTCAACGTCATGATCGAGCCAGGTGATATGCTCGATCGGATCGTCCGGTCGCTCTTCGGGGACGTCCGCCGGCTCTTCATCGTCGTCGCTGTCGTCCTGGTCGTCGTCCTCTTCAGCCTCTTCATCAGCTAGTGGCCCATCGTCGTCGGTCTCAGGTTCTTGCGATTCATCCCCTGCTTCATCGGCGTCGTCGGCCTCTTCATCAGCTAGTGGCCCGTCATCATCGGCCAGTGGATCATCGGTCGTCGGATCATCATCTGTCGATTCGTCTGTGGTTTCGGCACTGTCATCGGGGGGAAGCACTGTTCGACGGGCGACCTCGTAGGTCCCGAGACAGCCCGCGATCGCCACGAGCGATACGCCGCCGGTCGCCAGGAGTTCTCGTCTGTCCATTGGTCTGTTGTAGGGTTTGCTTCGGTTGTCACACGGAAACGCTGTTTAGTGCAACCACGTCCTCGCTTACGTGGGTGAGTGCGCGCCCCGGATCGTCGAAGCCGTACATATTCACGACCGCATCACGCACCGTCGCGTTCGCGCCGGACGCCCGAATCGCCGTCTCTGGCTCATACAGATCGATCTGGACGCGTTCGACGGTCGCTCCGTCCGTATCCAGCATGATGCTGAGGGCCTCGTCAGTCGGTTCGATGAGCTCGATCAGGCTATCGCGGATGATCGGATCGCCGTCGTCCAGGCGAACGCCACGCTGACTACCGTAGATTCGCGGATCGTAATTCTCATCGACAAAGACGTGGCAGTTTTCGACGACGGTTCGATCGTACAGATCGGGATTTTCACCGTCGATCCACTCGATCGGTTCCCAGTCGTCGCCGCTGTTGACCCGGATGTTCGCGACGTTCGAGTTGAACGCGATACAGTTGCGGAGGATCTTTCGCCCGACGCTCGTCTCCGGGTAGCCACCCTTGAGGTAGAGGCCGTTATCGGGCCAGGGGCCACACACGACGTCCTCGACAAGCATCGTTCCACGCTGTTCCGAGCCGACTGTGAATCCCGACGTTGACCAGGAGGGTGGTAGTCGCCCGCTCACATCGGTTGCACCGCTGTAGTAGTCCGTCGTTCGCTGATTGATCGTATTCGCGTAATGGAGCCCGCCCCAACTCATATCAATATTGCTGAACATACCGAGGGAATCATCGGCGAGTGTGGCCGCGCGAATTGATCCGTGGGTTCCGAGCGAGTGAACGCCGTGGAAGTAGATGTTTCGGACCTCAGCGGTGCCTGTCGTATGCAGGTTGAGTCCTTGCATCCCGGCGTGCTCGCTCCACGCCCAATCGAAGATCAGCCCACCGAAGACGAAATCCCCTGCGTGGGGGTTCCTCGGATTTCCGATATTGAACAATCGGGTATCGCCCTGAAATTCGCCATCGGTGACTGTGTGACCGTTGATCGCCCGCACCTCACCGTGGCGGATCACAGCTTCATTACCAGTCACGCCGAGATTGCCGGAGTGGCCCGTCGCGCGAAAGCTCGAGTTCATCTTGTAGACGCCCTCGGGGAAGTGCAACAGCGTCCCCGGTTGGAGTTCGGCGTTCAGGATCGGATCGATCGGTTGCTCTCCGGTCGGATCAGCGCCGACGTCGGTCGCGACGACGACGCGATCGAAGAGGCCAGCGTACATCTGGGGATCGACCGTCCACGGTGGCCCGGCAGTGCCGATCGCCCCACCGTCGCCCGTTTCAGTCTCTTCAGTGTCCTCGAGATCTTCGTCGGCACAGCCAGCCAGCGCCGCAAGCCCAGTAGCGACAACGGCGGCCCCTGTTTTCAGGAGCGTTCGCCGCGAGCAGGTTCGCTCACCATCGGAATTTCCGTCCGAGAGAGGTTCCTGTTGGGCCATTGGTCTGATCTGTTTATCTATCAATTGAACGCGAAGTAGAGGCCACCCCCAAGCGCCATCAGCACAAGGTAGGCCATCCTCACCGCGAACGCACGGAGTGCCGAATACTCAGGGTCACTCCGTGTGTACAGGAACACGCCAGCGATCGCAAAGACGATCGCCGGGAGTATGTCACCGCCACCGAGGAAGAAGACGGCGGCGATCACGGTACACACCCCGATTACTCGATCGAGCTTCGCGTTCGTTCGCTTGAAGAACACGGCCATTTCTTAGTCCTCCGTTCCATGTTCGTCTTCTAATTCTTGTAATCGCTTTTCCCGTTCTTTTTGTTCTTGTGTCCAGTCTCGAATCAACTCGTTCAGCTTGTCGCCGAGCTTGACGGTTCGAGGAACGTACCGCTTGAACTCTTCCCACTCTTCTTCGTCGATCTCGCCCCGGTATGTGATGGTATCTGAGCCCTCGTCGCTCATGCATCACACCGAGTTACATGGATTAACAGTAAATATGTTGTGGTTACTTAATTTTCCCTATAATTCAATATCGTACAAATACTAGGATTTATAGTGCATTGTGTGCTGACACGTAAGTAGAGGTAATGTCACGCAGTACCACCACCCTAAGACAGCTCGCGGAGGTTGCACAGACCCGGAAAGCCGCCCGTAGCGCTGGTGTGTCGGTGCTTTTGATCGCAATCGCTGTGTCGTTGTTTTCGGGCGTGGCCGCCGCCACGCCCACCTCAGGTGTCGAACAGTTCGCCTACCCGCTTCAGATGGGTGAGGAGATCTGCGACACGCCCGCCGGAGACTTCATGGAGCTCGCCGTCTGGGTGGCGATCTTCCTGTTCTTCGGCGTGATCGTGACCGCGATCTTCCTCGGTGGCGCGATCGAGGCGCTTCCCGTGAGTGGCTGGTGGATGCAGACCGGCTACTCGATGATGGGCCGAGTTCCGATCGCCGTGGGATTCGTCCTGTTCGGGATCAGCGTGCTCGTGCTCGCTGTGGGCGTGGGTAGCCTGGACGTCCCGTCGTGCATCCCGATCCTGGGGTGACGCTTCGTGCGACGATCGGGCTGGTTTCGTGTCGTCCTATTCGTCGTCCTTTTGCCAGGGCTGATATTCGCACCTGGAGTTGATACAGTCGGTGCAGACGAGCACGATGATGATATAGACGTCAGCGACGACGACGGACCACTCCCCGACGACGAAGCCGACGACGACGAAGCCGACGATGAAACTGGCGTCGATGAAGAGGTAGATAACGAAACGGATGAAGTAGAAGAAGACGTAGAGAATGCAAGCGATGAGGCTGGTGTGGACTCTGGAGGTGAGGCACCGCGCCCGGATCGGTACGGTACTGACTCCGATGATGATGAAGCCGAAGACGACGACGGCGGCTCAGACATTATTGACAGAGGTAGTGACGTCGTGGGGCAAGCCGACCCGCGAAACCTCCCCGAGAACTTGGTCAACTACGTCGCCAGCTGGGTTGAGGAGCACGCCGCGTCAACGTTCGAGGAGATCTTAGAGGGTTCTGTTGAGTTCGCCGTCAGCACGCCGACGATGGATAACGACGGCTGGATGGGGATCTTCGGCGAGCCCACCGACGACTTATACGAGCCGCTGTACGACGAGATCTATATCGGAGCAGTGTCGCCGGTCGTGCTGTTCTTGATGGTGTT
>JAWARX010000259.1:0-3013 GCA_038893155.1 Halalkalicoccus sp. | reverse complement strand
CAAACATATGATATAAACTTTCGCTTTTCAATATGTATATTGTAGAACCAGGTTTTCAGGCCTTCTACTTCGTGTATCCGTACAATCGGCTGTTTGATCACCTCTTTTGCTGTTCACCCCTCCCCACCGTCACGAGTTTACAACTCGAAAAAGGGGGGAGGGGGTTCGTCAGGTCCAGTCCGTGATACCGACTACCTTTCAATAACGAGAGAGTCCCGCCGTGAACGGCGAGCGTAAATCGCGTAAACTCCAGTGAGGAACCGCCGCGTTACTGCTTGTCTTGAGTCTCCAACGTGTCGAGGCCAGTTTCCAGTGCCTGAACATACGCCTCATCGAGTGAGAGGTCGTTTGCTTCGGCGTAGTCTTTTACACGCCCGTGGAGCGCGTGGGAAATATCGATTGCTGGTCTCATTGGTGCACTCCATACTTGTCGCGGCTATTCTCTGCGTGGTGGAGGTTCTCCTCATCACAGTCAGGACAGACGAACAGGTAGCTCTGAGACTCCTCGCCATGTTTTTCTTCAAATCGGTCTCGTGCCACTTCTTGGTCTTTAAATAATCCAATCATATCGACAGTCATCCACTCGTCACTGGTTCGACCACAAATGTAGCAGGTGAGGGGCGTTTCAGTCGTCATGTCTAGTAAGACTTATTTGACGTAAAGACGTAAAACGGTTGTGGCATGAAGCGGGCCAACACGTTCACCGTGCGACCGCTTTCCGAAACCGAAGAGCAACTGCTACGGGACCTGTTGGACGCTTCCGCCGCTCTCTGGAACGAAGTAAATTTCCAGCGCCTCATGCGGTACAATGGTGAGGATGGTTTCGAGAATGGCGTGTGGGACGCCGATACAGGCCGACTCGAAGGTAAATATAAAGGCATTCTCGGCGCTTCCACCGCTCAACAGGTGATACGGAAAAACAGCGAGGCGTGGCGTGGGTTCTTCGAGAACAAGAAAGCGTATCACGACGAGTCGGATAGATCGGTCACTGAACACCCGGAACCACCGGGGTTCTGGGGCAACAAAGACGATGGACGCAAACTGCATACCATCATTCGAAACACGTCGTACACCATCGAATGGGGCGAGCGGTCCCGACTGGAGATACTGGTCGGAAGTGAGTTGAAAGACCGATACGACCACACCGGGCGTCTCCGGCTGGAAATTGCTGGCAACCCGAATTGGCCCGATTATGACAAACAGGGCCGGTTGGACCTTTGGTACGACAAGACTGATAGCACCTTCCGAGCTTCACAACCCGTGACTGTTTCTGACGACGCACGGGCTACTCCACTGGCCTCAGAGAAGGCCGCTCTGGACATTGGTGCCAACAATCTCGTCGCCTGTACCACCACGACCGGCAAACAGTATCTGTACAAAAGTCGTAAGTTGTTCCAGCGGTTCCGTGAGACAACAAGAGAGATCGCTCGGTTACAGTCGAAACTTGAGGGTGGTCAGTACTGTAGCGAGCGTATCCGGCGGCTGTACCGCAAGCGAACTCGTCGCCGTGACCACGCTCAAGAAGCGTTATGTCGTGATCTAATCGAAAGATTGTACGACGATGGCGTTGAAACCGTGTATGTTGGCGGGCTGATCGATGTCCTCGAAACTCATTGGTCAGTGGAAACGAATGCCAAAACGCACAATTTCTGGGCGTTCAAGCAGTTCACCAAGCGACTGGCCTGTACCGCCGAAGAGTACGGTGTCTCGGTCGAGGTTCGGTCAGAAGCGTGGACGAGTCAGGAGTGCCCGCAGTGCGGGGGCACAGGCCGAACGACACGGCATCAGGACACGCTCACCTGCCCGTGTGGATTCGAAGGCCACGCCGACCTCACGGCATCAAAAACGTTCCTGAAGCGGCACACAAGCAACGCAGTCAGGCCGATGGCACGGCCCGTGCGGTTCCAGTGGGACGACCACCGATGGTCGGGGACACCACACCCTCACGAAAGTCCCAAAGAACAGCGCACAGACCCGAGTACCGTCCACCGTGACGGGAATGTTGCCTCCGGGGAGTCTCAGACAGTCTGAGACTCCCACGTCGGAGAGGAAACCGTGCCCTTTAGAGCACGGAGGATGTCATACGTGTTCCATTGAGCTTTCGTCGAATGTCCTTGCGATCCCAACCAAGAGGAGAAAGTATGCTTTCGACAGCTCGGACGAGCTGCGTCTCGTAGTACGAGGCGTCGTAGGTCTCGACTCCTTCGTGAGCGAGGGCAACACGATTCCGCGAAGACTTCTCATCGTCAATGACTACGTACTCAATATCCTGTCCTGGATGGACCGTAAGGTCTTGGTCGCGGGCACGTTTCAGTGCCGCCACGTTTCGTGTGGTCTGCGTATAGGATTCGAGTGGTTTAGAAACCCGATTCCGTTCGACGAGCTCCTTTACCGGGACCTCTTCCGCGTGAAGTCTCTCGATTGCCTTCTCGAGATGACGAAGAACAACCTCTGGAGAACGAGTGGTGTCGAATTTTTCGAGACATGACCGCTGGACGTCCTCGATGAACGGTGGTGTCGATCGCTGGCGGGCCTCGATACCTCTAATTTTGAATTCCTCGTCGCCGGCGACCTTCCCGAAGTACTTCGTCAGCGCGCCGGTGTCGCTCTCGCGCTGCGGGACGAACGCGACCCAGTCGTAATGGGCCTCGTGTTCGAGGCGAATCTCGACGCACTCGGTGATCTCCGTCGCGAGCGCCTCGAGGTCCTCGCGGTCATCGTCGTCGATGTCGGGGTCCGGGGTCACCCAGATGGAGTCGACGATGCCGTGGACGACCCGCCAGCCGGCGGCTTCCAGCCGTTGTTTCGCCGTCAGCAGAATCTCGCGAGCGAACGCGTTTATCGCCTCGTGGCACTCGATGCGGCCGAATTTCGCGTTGCTAAACCCTTGATAGCCGAAGCACGCGACGAGGATCCACTTCAGCGCTCCCGACCGCCCTTCGCGTTCCGCCAGCCGGCCCTCGTCGGGGCCGCCCCGCCCCCTCCCCCCACGCCTGGCCGCCTCGCTCCCGCC
>JAWARX010000258.1:0-4086 GCA_038893155.1 Halalkalicoccus sp. | reverse complement strand
CCTTGCCGAAGCCGTCGCCTCCCTCCTCGATCTCGCCGTCGGCTTCCTCGCGGTTGACCTTCCACTGACCCATATGGTGGGACATGGCGACGAGACCGGGTTTGATGCTTTCTGTTACCCACACTTCGTTCACGAAGTAGCCGATCTCGGTCTCCATCCGAACGAGATCGCCCGTTTCGAGACCGAGACGGTCGGCGTCACTCGTGTGGATCCATACCGGATTGTTGTGCGAGATCTCTTCGAGATACTTCGAGTTCGACGACCGAGAGTGGATCTGCGTCGGCAGGCGGAACGTCGGAACGAACACCATCTCGCCGTTCTCGTAGTCGATGTTGTCGGGATGGACGTGTGATTTCAGGTAATGAGGCAGCGTGTACTCCTCGTCGTCCCACCCCCAGTCGGCGAGCGTCTTCGAGTAGAACTGCTGTTTCCCGGTCGGCGACGGGAACCCGCGTTTCGCCTCGCCATCGACCATCACACCGAGGGTCTCGGTTGCCTGGCGCGAATCCGATGCATCGACCGTTACCTCCTCGTAGTCGTACCCATGCGCCGCCCCGCCATCGGCGCGCTCTGTCACTGTCGGGACCTGTTGTTCATCGGTCCATCGACGGATCGTCCCGTACTGATCGACGAACACGTCCTCCTCCTCAAGGATCGCGGGATCGAGCGGCTCCTCGTGGAGTTCGTAATCGTTCGTCGAGGCCTCGAACGCCCCGTGGTGTTTCATGTACTCGAGCGGAGTCATCTCCTTTTCGGCGGCCAGTTCCTGAAGCCGATCTTCGTGTTCGAAGACGTAGCGATAGTACTCGTCGATCGTCATTTTTACCGGGTTGCCGTCCTCGCCGTCACGGTACGGACTCTCGAAGTACTCGCGAATCCCCAGTTCGCCGTCCTCGTCGATCCGCCACGAGAGGTCGATCCAGAACTCGTCTTCCTCCCAGACCTCGCCGGGGTTCGCCTCATAAGTGTGCTCGATCTCCTCGCCCTCCCGTTCTGCGTACTCTCGCAGTACGGGCTGGCGGTAGGTCACCCACGTCCCGGCGTGGGTCTCCTGGCTCTGGATGTCGTGGCGCTCGGGGCTGTGGCCCATCGGGAGGACGTAGTCCGCGAAGTACGCGGTCTCGTTCCACGTCGGCGTGAGTGCGACGTGACACTCGACGAGATCCTCGTCGGTGAGCGCCTCGATCCACGAGAACCCGTCGGGATACGTATAGACAGGGTTGAACACGCGCGTGAAGTAGACGCTCAGTTTCCCGCGGCCCTCCTTGAGGAAGTACGGCAGGAGTTCGCTGAGTTCGTAGTGGGCGAACGGATACTCGGTGGGTAGTTGGACTTCGTCCCAGAGCTTCTGGCGCGGCGGTTCGTTCGGCAGATGCGGGTCGAACTTGTGCCACGCGTTCGGCGAGGTTCCCCCGCGCGTGCCGACGGCCCCGGTCAACACTGAAAGGAAATGGAGCGTCCGGGAGACCTGCCAGCCACCCTTGTTGCCGCTCGCGGCGCTTCGCCAGATGTGACTCGCATACCGATCGCCCGCGAGTCCGATCTTGCGAGCGACCTTCTCGATCATCCCCGCATCGACGCCGCTTTCGGCTTGCGCATACGCGGGGGTGAATTCGGCGTAGACCTCGTCGAGGACATCGATATACGTCTCGAAGGTGCGCGCTCGCTCGGGGTGTTCTTCGTCAAGGAACTGTTCCCAGTTGACCCACCGACGCATGAACTCGGCGTCGTACAGTCCCTCGTCGATGATGACGTTCGCCATTGCGAGCAGGACGGCCGCCTCGCTGCCGGGTTGGGTCGGCATCCAGAAATCGGCCATCGCAGCCGTGTTCGAGAGGCGGGGGTCCATCGCCGCGAGCTGGCCGCCGTCCTGCATCCCCTCCATGATGCGCTGGGCGTGTGGGTTGAAGTAGTGACCCGATTCGAGGTGGGCCGAGAGGAGGAGGATGAACTCGGCGTTGGCGAAGTCGGCGCTCGGACGGTCGTACTTGTGCCAGAACGCGTAGCCAGCGCGAGCGCCGGCGCTACAGATGTTCGTATGCGAGTTGTGGCCGTCGAGTCCCCACGCATCGATGACGCGGTCCATGTACTCCTCGTGGCCGGGTCGGCCGACGTGATAGGTGATCTCGTTGGCTCGATCATCGACGATCGTGTCGCGCATCTGTGTGGCGATATCCGAAAGGGCATCGTCCCAGCTTACGCGCGTCCACTCGCCGCTGCCGCGTGGGCCGTCGCGTTTGAGCGGGTGAAGGATGCGCTGGGGGTCCTTGATCTGGTTGACCGTCGCTGGCCCTTTCGCACAGTTTTTCCCCCGACTACCAGGGTGTTCCGGATTTCCTTCGATCTTGCGGATCTCGCCCGTCTCCTTGTCGATATACGTAAGCAGTCCACAGCCGGCCTCGCAGTTGAAACAGGCTGTTGGAACGAGCGAGTAGTCATGCGGTTCGCCACTCGATTCGTACTCGGTCCAGTCGTGCCAGTCGGCCGGATCGGGATAATCAGCGAGGGTTCCGTTGCCGGCAACTGGATGAACGCGATCACTCGATCCCTGCCGTTGTTTGGTTGTCTGTGTTGACCGCTCGGAGAGCACTCCGAGCCGTTCGGCGAGCGTTTCGATCCGGCTGAGGTCGTATTCGTGTCCCATGGTTATGCGAGCGAGATGGTTTGCGGGGCGGTGATCCAGCAGTACTCGAAGGCGAACAGTCCGATGAGCGCCGCGCCACTAGCGATAGCGATGGCGATCCCGCCACCGCCGACGAGCGGCGCGACCGCGAGGGCGATCAGCGGGACCAGGATTCCAACCCCTACGGCCCCGATCCAGAACGCACGGCTGAAGCGCCCGCGGGTGATCCGGGCGGCCGCCTCTTCTGCGTCCTCGGTCTGGTGGGGCGTGAAGATCTCCGAGGCGACCAGCGCGAGGTGGACGAGCAGGCCGACTCCGAGAGCCACACCCGCCGGGGCGAGCAGCGCGTCGAACCCGGCGAGTCCGACGAACGCCGCGGTCGCCGCGCCAGCGACGACCGCCTGCGTGAACATGTGAAGCGGCATCGCGGGGCTCTGCCAGAGATCGCGCCCCTTCGACTGACTGAAGAGGAAGGCGGTGTAGACCGCCGTCGCGCTCGCCAAGACCGCGCCGACGGCGAGCGATGCCGGATGGACGATCGCCTCGATACCGAGCAGCCAGCCGAGGACGACCAGTCCGAGATAGCCGCCGAAGGCGGTGATGATGTACGCGCCTTTGACGAGCCATGACTTCCAGTTCGGTCGTAACAGCACCCAATGGAACCGCGTCGGCTGGTCGAGATCGAGGATCAACAGGAGACCGGTGAGTCCGAGGAAGACAGTACTAATGAGCGCGCTGAGACCGAACAGGGTCGGATCGGGTGCGATAACCCCTCCAAGCATCAACAGCGCGGGAAGGAGGAGGATGCCGGCAGCGATGGATTTGGTCCACGTGTAGGAGTAGACCTCCCAGCCCCACGAGATGTAGTGGCTCTCGCCGACGTCGTACACTCGCCGGGCCTCCTCGTGAAGCAGTTCGTAGGCGCGTTCGGTCTTGCTCTGGCGGGCCTGTTTCTTCCCGGCGGTGCCGCTTGCGCTTGCCTCGACGGTTCCGCCGTCAGCGCGAGCCTCCTCGTCACCGCCTTCGAGGGACACGTCCGACTGTGCAAGCGATTCGGCCGCCCGCTGGAGGTCGAACTCCTCGCGATCGCCACCCTGAAACTGCGTGTGCATGGGCGAATCGCTCCACATGTAGTGTTCCTCGCGGGCGGTCGTCCCGGGGTTGATGCTGGCCTCGTCGCCGTCGACGTAGAACAGTTTGGGTTCGGTCCCTTTCTCGGGTTTGCGTGTCTGGACCTCCTGGTTCGAGACGGTCCGTGTGATCTCCGTTTCGGGGTTCTCCATATCGCCCGCGATGATGGCGTCCTCGGGACAGACGGTCACGCAGGCGGGTTCGCGGCCCGAATCGACGCGATGTGAGCAGTAGTTACATTTCGCGGCGGTCGAGGTCTCGGGATCGATGTAGAGTGCGTCGTACGGACAGCCCTGCATACAGGCTTTACAGCCGATACAGCGTTCGGTATC
>JAWARX010000257.1:0-3998 GCA_038893155.1 Halalkalicoccus sp. | reverse complement strand
ATCGACGAGTAGATCGCGTCGCCCGCGAGCGAGCGCGTTCTCGCCGACGGTCGAGCACCCGCTGGATCCCCGCACCCGGCCCGCCCTCGATCGGAAACCCCTTCGTGCGCCACGCCGGCGGTTCGGGCTCGAAATCCGGACACGAACCGGAGCACTCGGCGGCGGTCTGCTCGCGGCACTTGGCCCCGCAGTGTGGAACGAGCGCACCCGAATCGATCCGTCCCTCGAACTGCCGGCAGTCCGGGCGCATGGTGTCGACGTAGCTTCGCCAGCCCCGCTCGTAGGCCCGTTCGGCGATCGCGAGGCGTTTCTCGGCTTTCCACTCGGGCGGGGCGTACTCGAAGCGGGCCGCAGAACGGTCGAACTCGCGCTTCGAGGGGCGCTCGGCGATCTTCGTGCCCGGCTCGTCGACCGCGAGTCGGCGGGGGTGCCAGCGGACCGTCGCGTCCATCCCCTCGTCGAACACGAGGATGCCGACCTCGACTGGCAGGTCCTCTAAGAGTGCGGGTTCGACCCGCTCGCCGGTCGCGCGGGTCGCGATCCAGACCTCGTCGGCGAGCCCCAGCGCGACGTCCCGTTCCAGCTGACCGGCGAGCGCGCGGGCGGCGCTGGCGTCCAGATCCGGTTTGTTCTCGACAGCGACGATTCGCGAGCACCACTCGGGGTATTCGTATCGTCGGCGGATCTCGATTCTGTTGTTTCGCTTTCTGGTGTCGAGGATCCCTCGCCTACCCGCCTCGTGGATCGATTCGCGGACGTAGCGCCACGGGTAGCCCGGCTCGGGAAGCGCCTCGCGGTAGTACGTCCACTCCGTGGGCGCGTTTCGGACGACGGAAAGGAGATCCGAGTCCAGGCGCTCGCGGCCGAAGTTCGCTCGTCGGGCCAGCCCCCCGGGATCGACCTCGATGACGATCGTGTCCCAGCGCCTGCGTCGGGTGCCCAGTTGGCGCGAGACGATCACCGACCCATCGCTCTCGGGGGGCCACTGGCGCTCGGCCCAGCGACAGACCCGGAGTTCGAAGCCTAACTCGTGGTCGACCCGCTCGCGCGTCATACGGCGAGGGCTCCGTTCGCGACCGGCCTAAGTCGTTCGAACCCGACCTACCCGTCGCGGTCGGTGTCCGCGCCGTCGGTGTCCCCGTCTGCGCCGTCGGAGTCGGTATCGCTCCCGGCGCCGTCCCGGTCGATACCGTCGCGATCGCGGTCCGGGCCGTCGGCATCGCGGTCGGCCCCGTCGCTGTCCCCATCGGGGCCATCGTCGTCCACATCCGCGCCGTCGGCGTCCGGACCGTCGTGATCCCCGTCGAGATCGCTACCCGCGTCGGGAACCTGGGGTGTCCGGTCTCGGTCCGCGTTCTCGGGTCGTCCGGCCTCACGGTCGCCGGGGTCCTCGCCCACTTCGATCCCGGTCGCATAGAGGATCACGGGCGGGAGGACGTAGGCGGCGATCGCCAGCCACGCGAACGCGGGGTCGATGAAGATCAGCAGACCGAAGGCGGTCAGCGCCGCCGTCGCCGCCGTGTGGATCGCCGTGGTCGTGTATCGGCGGTAGTACGCCCAGAAGCCGCGGGCTCGGTCCGCGAGCGCCGTCTCCGCGTCGGTTCGGGCGGTCATCGCATCGGCCGCCGAGGAGGTGTCATGGGGACACTACGCCGCCCGCACGTTTCAGGTTCCGGACTGCGAGCCGGGGGCTGTTCGGGAGTGCCCGAGCCAGCCGAACGCTCGATCGCGTCAGTAGCCGTTCTCGTCGAGGAACTCGTGGGCGTCTTCGAGGATCTCCCGCGGGCCGTCCTGCGTGATGGTGTTTATCGCCTGCTCGTAGTCGCGCCACTGCAGGTCGCGGTGTTCCGTCGAGAGTTCGGCGCTGGCCTCGAAGGACTCGGCGATGAACAGGTGGACCGTCTTGTGGATCGTCTGGCCGTTGGCCTGGAAGACGTAGTCGTACTCGTCGCGAAAGCCGTCGACGAGTCTGAACTCCTCGATGCCGGCTTCCTCTTTCACTTCGCGTATCGCGGTCTGTTGGAGTTCCTCGTCGCCCTCGACGCCGCCCTTGGGGAATTCCCAGTCCCCCGGGCGACTCTTGAGGAGGAGGTACTCGCGCCGTCCGCGCGTATCCCGAAAGAGGATCGCGCCGGCGCTCGTCGCTTCTACCGTCATTGCTTTCGGTAGCCGGTCGGGCGTTAAGAGAATATCGGAGTGAGAACTCCGGCGAGCCACGCGACTCCCGTGGACTCGTCTCCGGGGATCGGCTCCACCGAAGAATGTGAAGAGATAAATCGCACTGTCTGGACGAGGGGACATGAAGCTCTCACCCAAGCGCCTCTATCACACGGCCAAACAGCTCAAATCGCTTCTCGACGTCGAACGTGAGAGTTCCGATATCGTCTCGTTGTCGCTCTCGGAGCGGGCGGACTACTGGCGTCGCGGCTTTCTGAGTCGCTCTGCAGTGTTGTACGAGTTCGAGTCGCATGGATACGAGGAGTTCCTGACCGACTACGAACGCTACGTCAAGACGAGGGAGATCAACGGACGCTTCGGTTACGCGCTCGACAACAAGCTGCTGACCTACGGCGTGCTCTGCGGGTTCGACGACCGGCTCCCCGAACTGCACGGGCTCATCGACGAGGGGATCTTCCGTCCCATCTCGATGGGCGGCGAACGCGGGCGGGCCCGCCCGACGATCGAGTGGATCGAGGACCTCCCGGCGGGCGGGCGCGTCGTCGCCAAGTGGGTGCTCGGCGGCGGCGGGCACAACGTGCTGACGATCGCGCGCACCGTGGAGGGCTATCGCCTCGACGGCGAGCCGATCTCGCGCGCGGGCCTGAAAGAGCGCCTCGCCGGCCTCGACGAGTACGTCGTCACGGGGTTCGCCCAACAGACCGAGCACGCCGAGGCGATCTATCCCGAGGCGACCAACACCGTCCGGGCGGTGACGATGTGGGATTCGGCGACGGACGAGCCGTTTCTCGCGCGGGCGGTCCACCGGATCGGCACCGACGAGACCGCGCCGATGGACAACTGGACGCAGGGTGGTCTCGGCGCGTTGATCGACGAGGACGGACGGTTGGGGAAAGCGGTGAGCTATCCCGACGACGGGGAGCTGGTGTGGCGAACGGACCATCCCGACACCGGCGCACGGATCGCGGGCGTCGAGATTCCCGGCTGGGAGGCGATCCGAGAGGGGTTGCTCGAAGTCGCCGGTTCGGTCCCGTACGTCCCCTACGTGGGCTGGGATCTGGTGATAACGGGAGCGGGCGAGTTCGAGATCATCGAGGCGAACAACTACCCCGGTATGAAGTCCCTGCAGGTCCACGGCCCGCTGTGTGCGGATCCGCGCGTCGAACGATTCTACCGCGAGCGGGGCGTGCGCTGATCCGGACGACTTTTGATCCCGGCGCGCGAGAGTACGCACAGTCATGACCTTCGTCACCAAGCTCACGCTCCAGAGCGGGGACCGGGCGGTCCTCGATCGGATCGTCGGGGAGATCGCGTCGTTCGTCGAGCGGAAGGGGGCCGAGCTGAAAGGACCGCATCCCAGTCCGCCGGAGACGCTCCGGGTGCCCCAGCACAAACGAACTACGGGGGGCGATACGTTCGGCTCGTGGTCCTACACCGTTTATACGCGCACGATCGAGATCGTCGGCCACGACCCGGTCGCCCGGCAGGTGATGGACCGCGAACTCCCCGACGGCGTGCATCTCGGCGTGGAGGTCGAGCAGGTCCACCCGCTGGGATCGAGTTAGATTAAGTAGCCCCCGGTCCTCGGACCGGGTATGAGCACCGATCACCTGATCGAACTCAGGCGCGACCTGCACCGTCACCCCGAGCCCGCGTGGCGCGAGTTCTACACCACCTGCCGCATCGTCGAGGAGGTAGAACGCATCGGCGTCAGCGAGCTGTACGTCGGACGCGAGGCGATCGACGTAGCAGAGCGCCTCGCGGTTCCCGATTCGGCCGAACTCGTCCGCTGGTTCCAGCAGGCGCGCGAGGCGGGCGCG